>NZ_JAVAJF010000002.1:300000-541010 GCF_030718085.1 Marinobacter sp. MDS2 | reverse complement strand
CGAGAATATCCAGCTTGCCTTCATGTGCGCCCCGCCTTCCCGATGTTTGGATATGAGCAGCAGACAACTGGTATTGGCAATCAATGCGACGAATGCGATAGCCATCATCACCAGCGATTCAGGCTCACTACCGAATACAAAGCGTCTCACCACCTCTACGAGCACGCCCACAGCCAAGATCAGTTGCAGTACACCAGCAAGATGCGCGGCACGTACCTGCATTTTCACGCTATGTCCAACCGCATAAAGGGCAAGCCCGTACACCGCCGCATCGGCAAAATTGTCCAGGGATTCTCCAATCAGGCCGGTGGACTGGGCGATCAGACCGGCAGTCATTTCCACCACGAACAGAAGTGCATTGATGCCGAGCAACCAGCGCAGGGTCCCGGATTCTTGCTTAGCAGAAGCTGCCGAAAACTCGGCGGCCTTGATGGTCTCCGGATCGGCAGCGACGCTTTCCTGAAGCGAGGCGCCTAGCTCCAAGGTCTTCAGTTTCGAGGTGACGGGCTCGACCTCACCGTCATGCACGACCTTCACCCGGCGGTTCGACAAGTCGAAGGACAGTGCCCGAATCCCCTCAACGCCGTTCAGGGCCAGGCGAATCATGCGCTCTTCTGATGGACAGTCCATCTTCGGCACGGCATAAACACTGACCCATTCCCCCGACGCATCGGAGGAGGCCTGCATATCGGTATCCGCCGCAGGCCTTGCATCGTCGCCACAGGGGCCTCCGCAGTTTTTACTCATGATATGACTCCACTTGAATGTGATCGGGCTTTCATTTAAAACTATATAGTAGCTATAAGGTCAATAGCGTAGAGAATCCGTTGCGGAGGAACCCGATGCGTATTGGTCAGTTGGCACAGTCAGTAGGGGTAGATACACAGACGATCCGCTTCTACGAACGGCAGGGCTTGTTGCCGCCGCCTGATCGGCAGGAGAACGGTTACCGTGTCTATACCGAGAAACACGTTGAGCGGCTGGCCTTTATTCGTCGCTGCCGCATCCTGGATCTGTCACTGGCAGAAATTCACGAACTACAGCGCTATCAGGACGACCCTCATCAGTCCTGTACCGCCGTCAATGCTTTGCTCGATGATCACATCTCTCATGTGCGCTCGCAGATAACCGCTCTGCAAGCGCTTGAGAAACAACTCGTTTCACTGAGAGCGAGTTGCAACGATGACCGGGAAGTTGAGGCGTGTGGGGTTCTTGCTGGAATTAGCGAGGGAAGCATGCATCAGCAGTAGGTTGGAGTACCAACCAGATAATCCGATGAGATGTCGGTTTGCCTCACTCTCATGCAAAGGTAAGATCAACCATTTAATCCGCTTACCCCAATTTGTTTCGCCACAGGTATGCCCAGCGGTTATTGAAAGAAGGGGTTGACCCGGAAGTCATCGAAGGGTGGATGGGGCATGCGGAACGGGGGGCTGCAAGTTACGGGGACTATTCCGCCCGATGTTGGGCAGAAGACGCTAAGAATTGTCGCGATGTGATTGAACATGTGTTTCGTTCACTACCCTTTGCGCTTCCAGTATCACTCCAGGAGCCGGCCCTGCTGGTTCTAGCCGAAACCCCACCAGGAAGCTATAGAGAGCCCGAGGTGTTTGGGCAGAGAGCCAGAGCCCGTGAGCGAAAGAAAAAATTGAAAGCCGCGATTCAACAAGCCCGGGCAGATATTGAGCTGATCCTGAATGGGCGATCAATCACCGAAATCAGTGATGACGAACTGGTCCGGCTGAGTCATCGGATGCTGTTAAGAGAGAATCACTTGCCGCACCCGCAGGCCAGTGTTCGTTTTCGGGTCTTTACCAAACTGCTGACACAGCCCGAGCAAGAGACCGATTCCATACCTGAGCCCAAAGGTAGCGACCACAAAGAACGGGATGGGGCGCTGGCCTCTGGTGCAGCAAGACAGAAAATCCTGAAAAAACGGCTCATCAAGGTCAGCGATGAGCGATCGTTGATGAGTCCAGACATTGCAGCGTCTCTCACGGTGTGTGACCGCTTGCAACACTGGGCTGAGTTAACCAACAAATCCTCTTACAAGGCGAAGCTGTCGAAAACCCGTGCCCTTTGCTTGGGAGCCGTGCTGTTGTCGGTGGAAAAGCGGCTCGGATACCAGCAGTTATTGCTCGATGTGATCAACGGCGATAATTTTCGTCTGATTCAACACAAACGTCAGTATTTCTTTGAGTACAGCGAAACGCTCACGTCGGATGATTTCGTGACACCGGTTCAGAGGCTTGAAGTCAGTTTTAAGGTCGCCAGCTTGCTGGCCTATGGGCGTGGTAAGAAGGGAGGAGCCACTCTGCCGGCGCCCAAGGAGATAGCCGAATGCAAGGGGCTGTTGGCGATCTATCAAGACAACCATTCAGGTCATCCTGATCCGTCAATGTTGGAGCTGATTGGCTGGTTGTGCGATGTCATCAATCAATCCAACCTGGTCGATATGCCTGGGATTGTTGCGGCGGCGTTGAGTGACCGCGCGCCACCCACCAGTGCTTCAATGTCGGATTTCGCACGCATCCTTCATGACCGCGTTATTGATTTGCCAAGTGACGAGGCTCAGGCTGCCGAACTTCCGTCAAGACTTCCTGCGCGCCTACGAGATCAGGAAACCGATAAGACGCGACTCCAGGAAAACGCAAAAGCCTTCACGCAACTCGTCACGACGGCATTGAATGATTATGAGCCGCGACAGTCCAAAGCCCTTGAGTGCGATAATAGTATTCAAACGATTTGCGAGAACTATCGCGGTTTGATCAGCCCGAGCATGATTCTCAGTGGACTATGGATTGCCGATCATGCTCGGCGTGGAAAAGCGAAATGGCGAAAGAGATTTGATCCTTTCGCCAGGAACACGCTGACGACGTATTGGAGCTTGTTGTCCCCGGCGGTTAGGGGCTTGCTGTATGACGTTGATTTGGTCGGCCTCGACGGCGATGAGATCACGGAACTGTGTGCCGAAATGCTGGAGTACAAAACTCTAACCTCCCGGTACACCGGAGCGTTCGGGAAAAGACTCAAAGATTTTTTTCAGTGGGCCTCACGGTACGGCGTGGCGTCGCCTGAGTGGGATGAGTTGGATATCGCCGATGATTGTCGGTCGGTGAGCCCTGGGCTGATCACTGAAACTGAGTACCAGGCTGCGCAAAAGGTCATTCAGGAAGATGGTAGCCTGAAGATCGATGATAAGAGGATTTTGGGATTTGTGCTTCTCCTGACCTACCGATTTGGCTTGCGAGCCAAGGAGGCAATCAATCTATTGCGCAGAGATTGGTGCGAAGACGACCGATACCTCTGGGTTTTGGTTCAAAATAATCAATACCGAAAACTGAAAAGCAAACCAAGCCGCCGTGCTGTGCCTTTGCTCTTCTCGCTGTCTGAGATCGAGAAGGATCTCATTGATGGTGTTCTGGCCCGCTATCAAACGATTACCTGGCCGGAAACCAACCGGCCCATTCTCTGTGAAACCTCGGACAAAGGGGTTCCGGTGCTCACCAGTCTTGCGCCGCGGATATCCGAGGCGTTGATTCGTATTCTTCGCAGTGTCACGGGCAATCCCACGCTGGTTCTTCATCACTGTCGCCACAGTTTTTACAACCGGATTGTTCCAGCGCTGTTCGGCCTCGATAGCCCTCTGTCGAATAAGCTAACTGACGTCCTCGATTATCCAGCCTTGAAACGTTTGATACTGGGTGAAGCGGATGGTGTCTCACGTCGAAGCGCAATGGCTGCAGGCCGCTTGATGGGGCATCGCTTTCCGAGTACAGGGCTCAAAAATTACTGTCACCTGGTGACAGATTGGATCGATCAGTTGACTCCGGTAGTCCACCAGCGAGCCCGCAAGTTAGCCGGCGTTGTTCAAATTTCCGATCTGCCAACGAGACCGGCAACGGCCTCTCCGGAAATGGTAGCTGCACTGGATTACCCGGCCCCTACGTTAGGTGCCCTCTTGAGAACGCTTCGGCTTGTGGGGTTGGGGCAGCGCTACGAGCGGGCCGCAGAGCTCATGAAGATTCATCCTAACGTTCAGACGCAGTTAAAGTCCGTCATCAACCTTGCAAACAATCGCATGAGGTTCAGCTCACCCACTGACAAAAACGTAAAATTGAAGGGTGAGGATTGTCCTAATGCTCTGCTGGAGACCGTCTCGGATCAAGCCTGGAGCAGAATGATCCATCACGCTGAGTCTTTAAGTGAGGACGAGGTCCTTGGTTGGAGCGGCGTCTCGGCCGATTACCTGGATGAGCTTAGCTACGTTGTGAGCCCGAATCGCCAGCTGCTTATGTACCAGGCGTCGCATTTCGCATTGGTAAAACACGTGCTTGAGCTTTTTCAGGTGCCGAGTAGTCAATTTAAAGTTGTTGCAAAAAATGGAAATGAAGAGATCATGTCCGGAATGCGAGGGGCTGGTTTCGATGTGCTTCCGGATTCTTCAATCAGGTCCAACTTGGATGGCTTTCCGGTGTATATGAGGGATAGAGGCACGAATGCTCGCGTGAGCGACTATGGTGGCCTGATACTCTCGCGATCTAAGACTGGAACTGTGCGCAATTCTTATGAGCTTGCTCTCGTATTCCTCGCTGTCGGTGTTCTGATTCAAATGCAATGCGCCACCATCAGTGCCGCCTAAGACGACAATCAGCGGCGCTTTACAGCGCCAACTGATTGCTAGCGATTTTGGTATGAATCTCCGCGTCAGTAATGGGGCGGATATCCTTCACATAGCGTCTGACAACGCCCTTGAGGTCTTGTCTCTTGCAGACGGTAACCTCGATGGCCTTGATGGGCGCAAGATAAGCTTCAGCGGCGATGCGCAGCTGTTTTTCCTGTTCAGCGGTGTATGTATCTGTGCGGTCCGTCTGGGGTTTTCCCATGTCGTTGAGCTTCCGAAGAAAGATGGATAAATCATCCGCTTTGATTCCATCGGATAGCGCCAGAAAAACCTCGTCACTTGAATCTACGACATCCGACGGTGCAGGTTTGATTTTGCCCTGAATGGGAAGCGGTTGTAGACCTGAACCGGGAAACGAGCATTCGAATGGTGCGATGATTGTCTGGTTTTTATGTTGCCGACGGTACTCTGTGGCTGCCTCCCTCACAAACGTGCGTTGCTCGGCGGTAAGGATTGTCGAAGGCGCTGAAAAGATATCTGCGCCGAATTCCAGAATCGACGAGGTAAACTCCAGCAGGACCTGGCGCAGCTCATCTACCATGGCATCGTCAACGTGCCCTGATGCCGACTTTACAAGGAGCAGGATGAAAAATGGGTCTGTCGGGTCCCAGGCTTCTATCAGACAGTCCTGGGATGTAAATATCAGTTCGTCCTCTAAAATAAACGTTTCGGCGTAGTCCTCGAATAACCCAAGCACTCCTCCCAGAAAATTATCGAGCGCAGGGTTCTTGGTGCGCTTCCGATTAATTGTGTAGACATGATCTGACAGCGGACTAAAGGCGCTGTTCTTAAGACGGATAAACGTTATGGTGCTTCCAAACAGATGAAGTTCCTGCATGACTGATCCTCAGCATTAGTAACCTTGGGGTGTCTTTCTTTGGGTGTGGTGGTGTGTGTGTTCATAAACTGGGCCTCCAGATGGTGGGTGTGCAATTTGAGTCTTTGGGTCGGGAAACGATCTGTGCGCTGGTGTGAACCGGCAGAATCAGCAGTGTGGTGTCGAATGTCTCGCATGAATGATTCGCAGCCATATCTTTTCTCTCTGAATCTTTTTGCCTCTGGTTCCCCACCGAAACAACGATGGCAGCGTTAGGTGGTTACCCTTTAATCCATTTTTACCACACCCCAGGCGCGAATTGGGCGAGGAGCCACAAACGCGCGCCAAGTCGGGTCATTTACGCGACATTTTGGGTGTGTCCAGGCACAACGTGAGCAGTGCGTGACTGAATTGTTTCAGAGTTGCCAGGCTTAGATTGGCCGCAAAACGGTGTTTTTTTGCGGGGTTTTTGGTAAGAAGGTGAGATGTCTGGCGTCAACTATCTTGTCCGGTCCGCGACAACTATGATGGCCGGTTGAGTGGTCTTACTTTTTACTCTTTCCAGCCTGCTTAAGCTGTTGCTGTCGTCGGTAGCTTTCCCCCTCTAATTCGATAATGGTGGCGTGGTGTATCAGTCGGTCTACAGCCGCTACGGTCATCATGCTGTCCGGGAATATTTGATCCCACTCGCTAAAGGGCTGGTTGGCTGTGACGATCAAGCTGCCACTCTCATAGCGGTGAGCGATGAACTCGAACAGCACCTGGGTTTCTGCATCCGTCTTTTTTACATAGCCTATGTCGTCGATGGGCCACGTGCAGTCGATGGCAAAGCGCTCTGAAAAGGGTGTCTCCTGAACGGTTCGCCAATCATCGAAAGGACTTTGAGCATGTACCAGCCCGAGTTGTCCGTTATCGCACTCGAGCGTCATGGTGAGCGGCAGCTGGTAACGACACTGGATTGCCAGATTTTTGTAAGAGGTTTCATCCAGGCCCGCAGTCCAGTGACCGCCCATTCCCCGGTGCTTGTATCGGTTTCGGTTGTCCTCAGCGCCGGCGATAAACATCAGCTCATGGTTACCCATCACGCTGTATACCCAGTCGGTACCTAGAACCCACTCCAGAAGAAGCCGGGACTCTGGGCCGCGATCAATTGTGTCTCCCAACAGAAACAGACGATCAACGGACGTGTCGAATTCAGCATTCGATAACGCGGCCTGAAGAGCCTCGAACTCGCCATGCAGGTCACCACAAACCCAGTCCACCCCGACCGGATTGGCCGCAAAAAACCGATGTGGAGTCAGTCGCATGCTCATCGTCGGTAGCCATTATTCTCGTCCTTTTTAGTTGGCCGAGCATAACCCTGAACGGAACCTTCTTGGCGCTCCAGCGGGTTTAGTTCTTGGGGCAGTGGTTCCGCCAGTTCATCGGCATGGGCCGTGTGGGCATTTAGGCCGTCCAAGAATTCTTTTTCGGTTGGGCGCTTTGTATTCATATCGATTCGTGCTCCGTATTTCCTACCAGTGTATACCAACTCTGAAACGCTGAACTGGCTCCGTATTTTCTAACACGCAAACCAAAAAGGTGGTCAAATTTGACCGCTGGCTCTAATTGTTTTTTCAACACGGTTCACGGATTAGTGCCAATTAGTAATTCGTTCTACTAATTAGTAACTAGCTCTACTAATTGATACTAAGCGGCAGTCCTAGGGCTGAGTGACCTCATAAATCAGGTCGTTTCTGCTCGAATCTGTCTAATTAGGGTGATCAGTGTTTCAGTGCGCGTATCGCTCAATAGGTGCTCCCGAATCGAGGTGCAGGTGAGACCCCAAAGATTGACGGGTTTCCTGAACCACTCTGTCGCCATCTCACTATGATCTGCTGGGGTCAGGAGGACCAGGGCTTTATGGAGCCCCAGAAGCAGGCCGATCCGTTCGATCACGGATTTAGGTAACTCCGGGCTGTGATCGCCATTATTTTCAATGTTGGCTAGCCAGTCGTTCAGTGTCGTCGAAGTGACGCCTAATAGATGCGCAAGTTCGGCACCAGAAAGATGCCAACTTTCAGCCTGGTTGGATAGCCACAGTAGACCTGCGGTTCCGTGGAGGTTTGTGATGCTGGGCGGCTGATTTAACGGCGACACTCCTCGAGAAACTCTTGAAACCATGCCGACTCCTTTGTCGAGGGCTCGAGTTTGTACAACTTTACCACCCGAACAAACCGGGCTACATAGCCGCACTGGCCAGCCGGTGGCAGCCATTCATCCGGTCCTTTAGCTCCCTTACTACTTAGTGGAATAGAAAAAATATCCTAAAAAGCATCAAAAACCTATGCCAGAAATCGAAATCTGGTTTTTCTTGAGCATACATGCATATATAGTGGAATTACGAACATACTATTTTACCAATTGGAAATTGCGTGCTGAACAGCGTCTGCATAGAGGCAAATATCAAAGTAGACAACACGGGGACGAAGATAAGTCTTCCGGTGATCGTCACCCAAGATGGTTTGCTGAAAAGTTATTTGGATTATTTGATCGTTCATCGATACAAATCTCGGAGCTGGAAAGACAGGAGCGCGTTTGCGGTTCGACTCCTCATCGATTACACGAATCAGAATAAAGACTGCTTTGAAACTCCTCACCAACTGTTTCAGGAGTTTTCAAACAGCCTCTACACCGGAACGATTGGCGAGGACGGTAGCGATCCGAGTTGGCTGCGGTGGAAACCACGCGAGGATAAGGACGCGAACTTTCTAATCAGCCTGATAACACAATACACAGACTGGCTCTCTGAGCAGTATGAAGAGAAAAAGCTTCAGATAAACCCAACGGTGAAACCGACTCGTTACGAGGAGTGGATGGGCCTCGCAGCCTTCTACCAAAAGAAACGGCGGGCTTTTCTTTCCCACCTTTGGGCTAACAAACCAGCCCCTGCTTATTTCCGGAAGGTTATGCCCAGGACGGTGTCGCGTTCTAACGGCAATGAGGGTAAGAAAAGCTTTCCTCCTGGACGAATTGACGACCTCTTGTGGAATGGCCTTACGCGATATGGCTTTGAAACGAGCGACGTAGTTTATGAGCGCCTGGACCTGAAGAATGTGCTCATTACCATGCTGATGCATTACGGCGGACTCAGGCTCAGCGAGTGCTTTCACCTTTGGGTAGAAGATGTCGTGCCGTGGGAGGACGGAACCGCACTGGTCAAAATTTTTCATCCCGATAAAGGGCGGCCCCGTCCAAACGGCCCCAGCAGGCGCGAAGAGTTGCTCAACAAGTATGGGATGCAACCGCGATTTGAATATTCGAAATCCCATACGCTGCATGCAGGTTGGAAAGCGCCCAAAGAGGACAATGAAAGTCGCCACTTTCTTCAGGTTTGGTGGTTTCCAAGAAGTGCTGGTGAAACCTTTAACGACCTTTGGCGGCTTTACCTGACCTACCAGCGATACCCCGATGGCGGTAAACATCCGTTTGCATTCACGACGCAATCAGGCGCTCCGCACTCAATCAAAGGCTATAACCAATCGCTTAAAAGAGCCGTTGAGAGAATTGGTTTACCGTTTTCAAAAGAAGCGGGAACGACAGCACACGCCCACCGACACTCGTATGGGCAAGCTCTGGCTGATGCAAACGCTGATTCTCTGATCATTAAAAACGCCCTACACCATAAATCGATAGAAAGTCAGCAGGTCTACACCGAACTCACTGATAAGCAGATGCGTGCGCATTTGAGCAGATTGTCGCCCGAGCACGGCTTAATTTCTCCAATCAAGAAAGGACTCACTCATGGCAACTAAGTACGCCACGCTCGCCGAAGCCTCAGAAGCCGCTCAGCGCTTGGAATTCAAAACGCAGCCGGAATACAAGAAGGGCTACAAACAAGATCCGAAGCTGCCAGCAAATCCCAACCAACTCTATGCCGGAGATTGGGATGATTGGTATAGCTTCCTTGGCACTGAACACCCCGGTGAGAAGTACGCCACTGTCGCCGAGGCGTCCGAGGCCGCTCAACGCTTGGGATTCGAAATAAGAGATGAATACAACAAGGGCTACAAAAAAGACCTGAAGCTGCCAGCAGCTCCCGACAAACACTATGCCGAAGATTGGGCTGATTGGCCCAACTTCCTTCGCAATGAGCGCCCTAGAGAAAAATACGTGACGCTCGCCGAGGCGTCCGAAGTCGCTCAGCGATTGGGCTTCAAAACACGCACCGAATACCATGAGGGCTACCAAAAAGACCCGAAGTTGCCATCGAATCCCCAACGAAGTTATGCCGGAGAGTGGGATGATTGGTATAGCTTTCTTGGCGTTGAGCGCCCCGAGAGGTACGCGGCGCTTGCCGAGGCGTCCGAAGCCGCTCAGCGTCTGGGGTTCAAAACGCAGCAGGAATACTATGAGGACTACCAAAAAGACCCGAAGCTGCCATCACAACCCTCTGTTTTCTATGCCGAAGATTGGGATGATTGGTATAGCTTCCTTGGCACTGAACGCCCCAGTGAGAAGCACGCCACTGTCGCCGAGGCGTCCGAAGCCGCTCAACGCTTGGGGTTAAAAACACAGGCGGAATACTATGAGGACTACCAAAAAGACCCGAAGCTGCCAGGTTCTCCCAACGACTTTTATGCCGAAGATTGGAGTAGTTGGTACAACTTCCTTGGCACTGGACGCCCCGATGGGAAGTACGCAACGCTCGCCGAGGCGTCCGAAGCCGCTCAGCGCTTGGGATTCAAAACGTCCACAGAATACTTTAAGGGCTACAAACAAGACCCGAAGCTGCCACGCCATCCCGACGGAATGTATCGCAGAAATTGGGCTGATTGGTACAGTTTTCTTGGCAATGAGCGTCCCAAAGAAAAGTACGCGACGCTCGCCGAGGCGTCCGAAGCAGCCCAGCGCTTGGGATTCAAAACACAGAAGGAATTCTACGAGGGCTACAAACAAGACCCGAAGCTGACAGTAAGTCCCTTCGACTTCTATGCCGAAGATTGGGATGATTGGTACAGCTACCTTGGCATTGAGCGCCCCGTTAAGAGGTACGCGACGCTCGCCGAGGCGTCCGAAGCCGCTCAATGCTTGGGGTTAAAAACAGGTGCGGAATACTTCAGGGGCTACGAAAAAGACCCGAAGTTGCCATCGCAGCCGAATAAAACTTATTCCGAACATTGGATATCTTGGCCTCACTTCCTGGGCAACGAAAACGCCATTAATCGAGAACTGACCAGCAAATACCCCGAGTTTTGGAAAGCCATTCAGTGTTATGTAGAGGCTGGTACAGGCCAATCCAACAAATACTCACATTTGAGAGCACTCCTTAGATTTTACGTGGACAAGCTGGGCTTGGTTGACGACCCGGGAGCCATGCTGTCAAGGGATATCCCGTTTGATGAGCGAGCGTACGAAAACTTCATAAATGTCACCGCAGATACTGTAAAAAAACCACGGCATAACGCCTGTTCCGCTTTTTTCGAGTGGATTTTGGAGACTTATTGCTCTGACGAGGACGAGAACGGTGAGTTGATAGTTCTGCCCGGCTACCGCAATCCTCTTAGAACCGTTCTCAAGGGTTTGTTAGATCAGTTACCCAGTTACAAGCGCAGTGAATCAGACAAGCCTCCATTGCCCATGGATGCCATTGTACGAGCCAAGCAGCATCTGATTCCGCTAGAGGCGACGTCGTTTCGCGATCTCTATCAATTGCATCCCTTCCTCGAAGACTGCTGGTTCGGGGTTGATCCACAGTTAATTGATGACAATGACCCAAACTGCATTTATCGAGTGGTCAAAAAAGAGCGGAAGCGAGGTCGCAAGCGCTATTTTGAAGAGATGCACGAGTTATGGTCGCCCGTAAAAATTGTCGCAAACTACACATTGCTATCCATTCCGTTGCGAGGACAGCAAATCTGTTGGCTCGACAGCGGAGAGGGAGATGAATTCGTTCCGTTATGGCGTGATGGGAAGGTTCACTGGATCGAAAATCCAAGTCCGCTTGCGACCCGAAAGCGGAATAAGGGCTTTATTCAGAAAGGGAACAATGACGGTGAGTTGAGCGCCTACATCACGACGAACAAAACCGGAAAGAAATTGGGCGGCTACGATATTCCGTTCATGCCGGAAGATCTGGCGTATTGGATTATCCAGCTTCGGGAGTGGCAATCCAAATACAACCCAATCGAAGAACTGACACTGTGGACGCAAATCAACCCGCAGCAAAGGATACACAAAGACATCCTCAAAAGGCGCGGTAAACAATCGTTCCTGTTCCGCGACCCGGCCTCACACGCCTGTGATGAGAAGGCGTCGCCCATGCGTACGACAACCGCGTTTACACGAACCCTGCCTGCTCTGTTGTTCCATAGTCAGAGGCCAGGCGCGGACCTCGCTGAGAAAATCGAAAAAAAGAGCAGCGTGGATTACAAGAGCCAATTTACACCTCATGCTCTCCGCGTCAGCCTTATCACTGCCTACATTGTCGACGGCAGAGCGCCCATAGCCGTGATTTCAAAGCTGGTTGGTCATTCCTCTCTGGTGATGACGATTTACTACACAAAGGTAGGAGCCAGCAAAATGCGGCTGGAGATGGCGGCGGCTGAAAAACGGGCACTTGAGCAGAGTCATTATCGTTACGAAGACCTCATCCTCCAGAAGAAAATCGAAGAGGCGCGTCCGGAATTAATCGCCACAGACCGAAGCATCATGGATCAGTGTCTGACACCTAATTGGCCCTCTGGAGCCTTCCAACTTATGAGTTTCGGAATCTGCCCCATGAGCGGCAACAAGTGTGACGAAGGTGGCATGGCACTGGTTGAGCGGAAGGTTGAAGCACAGTACGCGCCCGTGCCCAATGGCTACCTTGGGACTCGAAATTGTCCCCAGTGCCGCTTCTTCATTACCGGCCCGGCGTTTCTGGGCGGTTTGTCGGCCATTGCCAACGAAATCATTCTGGAAATCAATGTCACCCGCAATGAATACCACGAACTCGAAGAAAAAAGGCAGACGCTCGATGACGAGCGGTACGATGCCGAGTCTTCGGGACAGTTTTTTGGTAAAGAGCGAACGCTGAAAAAGATCACCTCGGCGTATGAGGAAAAAGCCAAAAAGCTCGACATGCTTCTCACGGATCTCCAGCACTTATACCGCCTGATTTCTCAATCTACCGAACTGCTGAAGACCTCCGAGACAGGCCAGCACCAGCTGATCGTCAGCGGCAATTACGTGGAAATGGAGATGCATTTGGAGGAGCAAAGCAGCGAATTTCGGTTGCTCGCTGAGGTCTGTGCCAACGCTGAGATTTACGAGAGCGCCAGTGCCTCCAGAGCACGCCCCCTGCTCAGTCAGATGCTCGACAAATTGGCGGACACCAATGGGATTGCACCCGCGATATTTCGGTTGACCGAGGATCAGCAGCTCAAAGCTGCCAATCAGGTCGTCCGGCTGATTATGCAAGTGACACAGAATAACTGGCACGTCGCTGACCAGTTGATCAATGGGCAAATCACCTTGGAAGATCTCGCCGAACCACTACAGCTAGGTGATGTGCGCCAAGAGATCGAGTCAGCCATGAACGGGTCTTTGAAATTCCCGCTAGAAATCGAGAGCTGCAATGAGTGAACCGAACGAAGTCTACGAGGCCATACTGGGCCAACTGAAAAATTCTCGTTCCAGGAAGTCCCTGGAGGCCCTTCACGCCGTTTGCAAGGAACATCATGAGTCAGGCTCGGTTGATTTCAGAATCTCAACGATTGCGAAGCTTGGGGCCAGTCGTGGCGCTCCTAGCGAGCAGACCATCCGAAACAAAACCGGAGAACATTATAGAGCGGTCATTGAGGCTTGGCAGGCGCTTGGAGACCAGAAAAAGAAAGCGATCAAAGCACAGACCACGCCCTCGGGCGAGTACGATTGGGTTGATGAGGTAAGCAATAAAACTCACCGCTTCCTCATACTCGACCTGATTTCGAAGGTCCGTAAATTGAGGGCCGAAAATAAAAGGTTTGCATCGATCAAGAAATTGGAAATTGACTACCGAGCGGGTGCTGAAGACAAATCTGAATCGAGGTTACCGAGCCTGTTGAGTCACGAGATTGATGCATTGAGAGACGCCATCTCTGAGGAGTCCCTTAAATTAAAGGGCTGGACTAAAACAGAACGCGGCAGCATCAAGGACCAAAACGGCAAGGTTGTCCTCAGAAACGGTTTTGTGGATGCCCTTGAAAAAGCGTTGAGTATCGGGAATGACTAACGGACAAGAAAAAGCTCGCGAAAACCTTGTTGCCTTTCAGCGTTGGGCCGCTACGAAAACCGATGACGATTTAAAGCAAATCGTCTTTCGGGGCCAGCTAAACCGTGGCGAAGTCGCCAACGCTATCGGTATCGGAGAGAGCGCCGTGCGCCAGAATCCGGCGATAAAATCGCTGGTCCTTAAATACCTCGGGCGAATCGCCGCTTGCGGCGAGAGGGCAGAGCCCTCAATTGAAATCGAGGCTACGTCCGTTTTTTGATAAGAAGCGGACCTTTTTTGTCGCCGAGATTCCGGGAGATTAAGCACGCTGAGGTCGCAAAGCGGACACTCAGGCGGATAGAGAAACGCTCTCATTCGGAAAGGCACTCACCGTTCGAGGTTAGACCTCGGGCCTAGATAGTCATGCTTAGACAGTTGACTCGGTGAAAGTCCAAACAGGCTCCGGAAGGCTCGGTAAAACGCACTGGACTCGGAGTAACCCAACTTATCGGAAATCTTTTCCAGTGGCGTTTGTTGATTCAACTCACGAAGAATGACGTCTTTCAAAACTTCTTCTTTCAATTGTCGGAAACTGGTTCCCTGCTCCGCCAGCTGTCGCTGCAGGTTGCGAGGATGCAAGCCGAGGGCTGCAGCACAAGGCGCCAGGCCCGTTTGTGCAAGGCCGTGATTGGCAATATAGCCACGAATCCGGAACAGTTGCTCTGAACCTTTCTGTTTGGCGCTGAGAAGCCTGGTAGCGTAGTCGAGGCTTAGCTGGTAGAGGTTGTCGTCGCAACCTGCAATGGGCCGATCTATGTCAGTGATCTCTAGCCCAAACCCAAAGCCTTCCGTAGAAGTGGCCACGGGCAGTTGTAGTAGCTCTGACAACGCCCGTCTGGTTGACGCCAGCCCGTCCGGCACAACCATCTGGCGCACTGTGGCTTGTTGGTCAAATAAGTCGCGAATGTACTGAATGGTTCCAGCCGTCACTGAAAGGATTTGTTGCGCGTTAGCCGGCAATGCCGCTGGGGTTTCTTCATAACGACAATAGAGCCGTGCTGATTTGCCACTCTCCACCGAATCCACCTCGTACTTAAATACGCCATTCTCACTGATAAGGGTTTGAAACGTGGCCACATGCTTCAGTGCCAGGCCAACCGAAGGGGAGTGCCAAAGAAGAGGGGCAAGTACACCAATGCTTCGATAGTCCTGTAATTGGCCGATACGTGCCCCCAGTAGTGAGTCTTGCGACATATTAGCTGCGTTATGCCAGAGCTGACGGGCCGAAATCAGGTCGAGCCGACCACGATGGTGGAGCGGGCCTTCCTCAAATCCAGGTAGCCCCGCAACGATAGCATCCACATTGACTCCCAGTTTATGGAAGGTTCGCAGGAGTGAATTGATCCAGACATTGGCAATGGAAAGATGACTCACGGCGGGCCCTAAACATTTGGCTAACAGAAAACGAAACCCATAGTACCCATAATTTGTCGCTTAATGTCAGTAATCGTCGCGGCCAGTCACTGATATATGTCGGCGAAAAGCCAAAAATGGGAGCGTTCAACCCATTCCCAATGAGGGCCCGTGGTATGAGTGACTACAATATAAATGGCTTGGCCATTCCTCTTTTCATGATCCTGATGCTGGCCGAGTATGCACTTCTCCGCCTTCAGGGCCGGAGCCTCCATCGCTTTAATGACAGCGTGAACAGTCTGTCGATGGGGCTATTACTTCTAATTTCCGATGCCTTGCTTAAGGCCTACACTTTTGCCGTGTTTATCTGGTTGTGGGATAACCACCGGCTGTTCGAATTTGCCGTGAACGATCCAATTACCTGGGTGGTTTTCTTTCTTGGTGTCGACTTCTGTTACTACTGGTTCCATCGGGTGGCGCACGAGATCAACTTCCTCTGGGGCGCGCATGTCGGGCACCACCAGGGCGAAGAATACAACCTCACGACAGCTCTTCGTCAGAGTGCCTTTCAGTATGCATTCTCATGGCTTTTCTACTTGCCATTGGCGTTGCTGGGATGTCCGCCTGTGGTCTTTGTAATGCAGTTCATCCTTCTCAAGATGTACCAGTTTTGGCTTCACACCCAGAGTATTAAACGGATTCCGCTGATTGAAGGCTTTATGTCTACACCCTCAAGCCACCGGGTGCACCATGCAAAGAATCCGATCTATATCGACCGAAACTATGGTGGAACTCTGGTGATCTGGGATCGCCTCTTCGGTACCTGGCAGCCCGAGCTCGCCTCGGATCCATGCCACTATGGCACCACGCGCCCTCTGGACACCCTTAACCCCATCAAAGCTAACCTTCAGCACTGGTCAATGTTGGCAAAGGACAGCCGCACAACGGCACGCTGGCAGGACAAGATTATGCTGTGGTTCCGGCCGACCGGCTGGCGCCCGGACGATTGCCTGGCGATGGATGCTGCCGATCCGGGCATGCAAAAAAATGGGTCTGCAGACCGTCCAAAATATGACCCTCAGACCACCTGGGGCAAGAAGGCTTACGTTGCCTTCGCCATGGTCGTGACCTTTGTGGTTTCCACGATCTTCATCTTCCTTTCGCCTCAGCTGTCGGCAATGCAGTTGGCCGCCGGCGTGCTCTTGGTGGTGAGCGGCCTCGTGATTGCCAACGATCTTCTGGAAGGTCACGACCGTTACCGTTGGATCGAATGGCTTCGTATGCCATTGATGCTCTTGTTTGCCGCCAACCTTTGGTCTATTCCTGTGGCGACTACGGTTGTCGATACCATCGTTATCGAGCGGCCTGCGAGCCAGTCTCTGGATTACGCCCGTACGGTCAGTCGCTGGCCCGAGTGGCACCCGCAATCCGCTGTGGTACAAGCAGAGAATCAGGGCCCTCTGGAGGCAGGAGACCGTTTCCATGAAGTAATCGATACACCCATGGGCCGCAGTCGTGTCAGCTGGGAAGTCATCGCCAATTCAGCTGAAAACCAATGGCGCGTACGAGGCGTCAATCTGGACAATGATGTCGAAATCGAATTGGCTTACCGCTTCAAAGCACTCGACAACGGGCACAGCGAATTCGAACGCACTTTACGATACACCATGCCAAACTTCCCGCTTGTATTGGCCAATGTCGTGCATTTCAAAGGCGCAATTGAGCAAAAATCAGAACAGTCTTTGAAAAGGTTTAAAGAGACTATCGAAACGCTACCAGTAGGGCCAAATTGAAATGGACACAGCGCCAGGAGGCAGGCCTGATCAGATGGGAGTCTACGCGAACCGTTATTTGGAGAAACAGCGCAGGAGGTCGCAAAGCGAACATTGAGATTTGGGGTTGACGCTGAAACACAGTGGGGCCCGACGGATTCTACCCCGTTAATACTGATACATCCTTTTATCGGGGTGCTATGCGATAAGCCGAGGGCGTCTTTCCGGTCCATCGCTTGAAGGCTTTCGTGAAATTGCTCTGGTCGGAAAAACCCAGCAAATAACAGATATCCGTCAGTGACAGTTCTGGGCGGCTCAGCAGTTCCTCAGCCATTTCACGCTTCGATTTTTCCAGAAGCTCGCGGAAACTGTAGCCCTCCTTTTCCAGTGCCCTCTGCAGCCGGCGGGCGCTCATGCCCAGCCGGCGGGCGACTGTGCCCTGATCCACGTTCCCGTCAATCGTGCCTTCAAGGAGCAGCTTCTGAACCTGGCCGGTGATGGAAAGCGAGTCTGTGCGCTCAAGGTACTCCTTCATCCAGCGGTCCATATTCTGAACCAGCTCCGGATTTGACTGGTAGCAAGGCAAGCGCAGCACCTGCTCATCGACGACAAACTTGCAGACCGGTGCATTGAAAAAAACCGGCGCCTCAAAAAAAGCCTCAAATTGCGCCCTGAGCCCAGACTTATCGTGACTGAAATGAACCTCGCGAGGGCGGAATTTGTCGTCGGTAATCTGTTTCAGAATGCGGCTGCCACAGGCCATGAAGGCCTCAAGGGCTTCGCCCGCCACCGGCATCTGCAGGTGGAAAACCACCTCCAGTGAGTTGTTCTTGCGGGGAATGGTTTCTAGATGGGCGGCACTACTGGCAACGCCGCTGTAACGGCACATTCGTTCGATGGCCTCACCCGTCGTATCGCTGAACATCATGGCCAGGCTGAGCCCGCTGAACATATCGGCGCGCGCAAGATCCGCAAGACGGAGAGTAAACAATGGGTCGGCGCTGTCGCGCGCAGCCAGCTCCCACAACTGGGTCATGTGAGCGACCTTGATCCGGCCATTGGGATTTTCAAGATCGCTGCTACGTATACCTGCTTCGCAAAGCAGTTTATCGGTATCAAGCCCTTTCAGCTTAAAACCGGCAAGGATGAAACGTGCCCAACTGGCAATCGTGGAAAAGTCTGCGACGGGTCGAGTTTTTGTCACTGTCGTAATTTCACCAAAGATTGGCGGCGTTCAACCAGCTTTAGCTGGTTGCGCCCTTATATCATTTTCAGTTTGTCATAGAACGATAACACGACCAACGTGACCGGAGCGCATTGAATCATGGAAAAGGTATCGGCTCGAAGCGGATTGTCCGCATTATTTGTCGGTTTATTCGCAGCAACACTTGGAGCCTGCAGTGGTGAGACAGGCAGGGAGCTCAGCGAGCACTCCCAAGGCTTCACTGCGGCCTCCACTTACACAGCCTCGAGCAATCAAAAGGCAATAGAAAGCTTGCCCCAACGCGACACCACCGACCATGAAGCCGCAAATCGTGGCTTCATCGGTACCTTCGAAGGTGAGAAAGCCATCATCAGGAATAAGCAGGGCGACCTAATCTGGGACCTCAACGAGTACACCTTCATTGACGGCGCATCACCGGACAGCACGCACCCTGGTCTCTGGCGCCAAGCCGGCCTGAATAATCTTCACGGTCTTTTTGAGGTTACCGACCGCATTTTCCAGGTCCGCGGGTTCGATCTGGCCAATATGACCATCATCCAGGGCGACACCGGACTGATCATCGTCGACCCTCTGACCTCAGAGGAAACCGCTGAGGCCGCACTCGCGCTGGTTCGGGAACACCTCGGCGATGTACCAGTGGTTGCCGTGATTTTCACTCACAGCCACATCGATCACTTCGCCGGTGCCTGGGGTGTTATCAACCGCGACGATTACGATGCCGGCAAGGTTCGCGTGATTGCCCCGATTGGCTTCATGGACGAGGCAACCAGTGAAAATATCATTGCTGGAACGGCCATGGCGCGGCGAGCTTCGTTTATGTATGGCCGCCGACTGGCGAAGGGTCCCCATGGCCATGTGGGCTCGGGGTTGGGGAAGTCACCTGCTTACGGCACCTTTGGCATTGCCACACCCACCGAAATTATCGACACCACCGGGCAGCGCCTGAACATCGACGGGCTGGATTTTGTTTTCCAGAATGCGCCCGGCTCTGAGGCACCGGCAGAGCTGACCTTCGGAATACCCGAACTGGCCGCATACTGCGGTGCCGAAATCGCAACCCGGACTATGCACAATCTGTACACGCTGCGTGGAACGAAAGTCCGGGATGCGCTCAAGTGGAGTGCCTACATCGACGAGATCATCGATCTTTCCGCCGACAGCGACGTCTACTTTGCCAGTCATCACTGGCCTGTGTGGGGGCGCACCGAAATCGTTGACTACCTGGAGCTGCACCGCGACACCTACAAGTTTATCCATGACCAGACGGTAAGGCTGCTCAATAACGGATTCACCTCCAGGGAGATCGCCGAACGGTTGCAACTGCCGCCAGAACTGGCTCAGACATTCTCCAACCGAGGCTACTACGGTACGCTGAAACACAACAGCAAGGCGGTCTATCAGTATTACATGGGCTGGTACGACGCCAACCCCGCGAACCTGGATCCGCTGCCGCCAGAGAAGGCCGCCAGCCGGTATGTCGCTCTTGCCGGTGGCGCTGATGCCCTGCTGGAAAAAGCGCGTGCCGCGTTTGACGAGGGTAGCTATCGCTGGACCGCAGAAATTCTGAACCATCTGGTCTTCGATGAGCCAGACAACGAATCGGCCAAAACCTTACTCGCCGAAACCTACGATCAGATGGGGTATCAGGCCGAATCGGGACCCTGGCGAGACGTCTATCTCAGCGGTGCCTACGAATTGCGCCATGGCGCACCCGAAGAACCACTGATGGATATGTCCACCCTACTCGGGATTCTTCAGCAAACACCGGTCGAAAAGTTCTTTCAGACTATGTCGGTGCGCCTGAATGCGGAGGATGCCGAAGGCGTGGAGCGACGCATTGCCATTGTGTTTACCGACCTCAATGAATCCTATCTGCTGACGGTTAAGAATTCCGTCCTGCATGTCCACAAAGATGCCAGCCTCGACCACGCCGAATCAACGCTGAGAGTCACTCGGGAGCTGTTCACCCGTCTGCTGATTGGAGAAGTCGGCGTGACCGAAATGCTGACATCCGACGCCCTGGAACTGGAAGGCAGCACGATTCAACTGGTGCGGTTCCTGTCGCTGTTCGAGACACCGAACAGTGAATTCAACATCGTAGTACCCTAAAGCAAAAGGACCATGAAATGACCATGAAAACAATGAAAAACAGGTTTCCCGCCAGGAGTCTGCTTCTGGTTGCGGGTACAGCAGCCCTGATGATGGGTTGCAACGGCTCTAGCAGTTCTGACACGACCATGGTGTCTGATACCACGGCGTTTTCAGCACCGCCCAGTGATTGTCTGTGGGTTGGGCCTTACGTCAAAGAGAACGAGGGTTTCAACTTCGCCTACCCGGATAGCGGCGCCATCTATTGGTCTGCCGCCTATACGCTTCCGGAGGACGGTGCCTACATCACCCTGGAAGCAGATTTCCCTTACTCCCGATACATGTCCTTCAACAGCTACCGGGCCAACACAACACCGGCGCAATCGTTGACAGACAAAAACATCATTGCCGAAGCCGGCTCTATCAATCCTTTTATTGATGGCGCGGTTCGCACCGATCCGTCCCGCCGTTATCTGGTCACGGTCAAACCCGGTGACCCAAACGACCCGGCAAACCCGTCTGAAGACAACACGTTGTATGACGCAACCAGCGCGGCGGGCGAGGAAGCGGTACTGATTTACCGCAACTACGTGCCCAACATCGGTGCCGATTGGACCGGCGATGTGGGGCTGCCAAGAGTGACGCTACACCTGGCCGACGGTAGCACTCTTCAGGGCGAAGAAGCCTGTGCTGCCATGTCTGCCGGCACTGACCCGCTTGGCATTCCATTTGTGCCAGCGGACACTTATGAAACCTTGCGCGCCAATTTCGAGCCGGCCCGTGAAACCCCGGCGTTCAGGGCCAGCTATGGAACGGCGTTTTTGTTTCAATGCGACTTTCAGGGCAACTGTAAAAACAACCCCCCACGGAACACCGCCTTTTACGCCAACGCAGATAACCAGTACCTTTACTCGTTCCTGAACCAAGATTTCGGGGACGTGGTCGTTATCAGGGGGAAAATTCCTGAAATCCCAGAAACGCTGAACGATCAGGAATTTTTCAACGAAAACGACCTGCGCTACTGGTCACTTTGCCAGAACGAATACTACTCCCAGGCGGTGAAAGAATGCCTGTATGACGAGCAAATCTTCATCAACCCTGACGGTTTTTACACCATCGTGACCAGCGAGCCCGAGAATCGCCCCGAAAATGCCGATTCTGACTGCGGGGTTGGCTATCTGCCCTGGCCCAACAAAGGCGACGGTTTCAGCATTGTTGACGGAAAAACCGACGACCCTGATTCCGCGTTTCTGATTGTGCGCAATATGCTGCCAGCTGATGATTTTAACCAGGCAATCCAGAACACTATGACCGCTGGCGATGAAGCGTCAGTATTGGGTGACTTTATGCCAAAAGCGACCTACATGAGCAAGGCTGAGTTTGAAGACTTGGGCTGTGCGCCCTATACGTCATTGGCCTACGACCAACTGTAGACATGAAACCCTGGCCACATCAAAAATGTGGTCAGGGTGGTTTGTAGTGGTCAAGTGTTTTAGGCCACCGTCTTTTGAGTTTTCCAATAGGCCTGTTCTGCCTCATTTGGCGGCAATCCGCCGTTGTATTTATGAGGCCGCAGTGCGCTGCAATAACCGATCATATAGTCCGTGACCGATTGCTTCGCCGTGGCAAAGCATGGACATCCGATTTCCGGCCCCCATTCTGCTTTCAGACTCCAGAAGATTCGGGATATCCAACTGTGGCTGATCCGCCTTCTTGTAAGCGTGCCCTAGCGGCTGCGAGCGCCAGCAGATCCGTTGCTGACAGCATGCGCCTCGACAACCTCGTCCAGCAGCGCTTTCTCAGCCTCGCAAGGCTCTCTGTCTCGGTCACGCCAGGCCCGGTAGCTGCTGCGGTACACCTCAAACACCCGACGCAGGCGCTGCACCGCATAGCTCTCTTCAAGTCGCTCGATTATCGAGAATTGCTCAGGGAGTCCGAGCTTCACCTTTTTGTGGTGCCTTGCCTGATCGCTCGGCTCGAAGCCTGCGCACCCAATACTCCATGATTGATTTACCAACCCCCATGGCATCGCAGGCCGCTTTCATTGTGTAGCCCTGGTCAATCACCAGCTGGGCCGCTTCCAGACGGAATTCCGGACTGAAATTTATTTTCTTTGGCATCCAATCCACCTGACTTGCTCTACGAGTGATCATACACTTAAAATCAGGTGGCCAGATTCACTATGCCACTACTCTTATAGTCAATTCGGTCGTTTCTGAATGTTCGCTTTTGTTTAAAAGAGCTTGAGCTTAACTGAACGTCCAGAAAGGTCCGCTTTGAAAACCGAGTGGACGCAAAAGTGGGGTGATTTTTTTGCGTGCTACTACATGAACAGAAGTCACGCCATGGTTTCTTTCAGCTAACTTTTAGGATTTTAGATTAGTATGTTTACTAAACCTAAAAACGCTCATTCACTCACTCATACGATCATTTGGGATATTTTATATTGTTATAGTACTTCGATTCAGGCTTGCCTCGACCGGTAGCAAATTCACAGGGTCATTAGCAAACCGTAACCGCTTCTCGCCTGACCACTTGTTGGCCCCACGATCCCACGACCAGGCTAGCGGTACCAAGTGATCAATGTCGATATTCGAGGCGTTTTGGATAACGTTACCAGTGAAGGTGCTCACCCAGCGACCGGCAACCACCCGACACCCCCTATCTGTCGCAAAGCGAACTTGGGTGGTAGAGCTGGCGACCAGAGCCTCTGCTCGACTATTTTGGCAGTCACCATTCGCGTCGCCCCATCCATAACCGAAAGCGGACCGCTGGTACCTCGCCATAGCGTCTGGAGAGGCTCTAGCGGAGCTTTTGGCCTGATCCAGGGACGCTAACGATACTCCCTTGGGCAACCGCCCTCCGGCATCTAGGCACGCTTCAACTGTATCGAAGGGCTTGTAGGTCCGAGTCCTGTCATACCAGCTACTTTGTGGCGGATGGCACAGGCCACTGGCTGAGTGCTTTATGGCGCTCGCTGTCGCAGCGTCGCTGGCAAGGGAGAAAAAAGAGAAGACTGCAAGGTGGAAAAATACTACAACGATGTTCATAAATCCGTCTGGTTCGAAAGGGAGGCAAGAGAATACTGATACGTGCAGTCATATGCCTGAATTTAGACCGATTTTGCAATCCATGGCCGCCGAAATGTTTCGGAGAATAACGGCTGCAACCCATTCTGAGCAACCCAAAGACGTTGCTAGACCGGCTTTGACAAACGTGAGGAGCCGACTTTCGACAGGGCGCTACGACACGTCTGACTGCGCAAGTTTGCCACAACCTCAGAGTATGGGCGTAGCGGAGACGAGTTGGCTATAGGGGCATGAAAGAGTCGCCATTAAACAAAAGCAGACATTCAGATATGATCGAATTTACGAGGACCTTTTCCGAGCCGTGTGACCCCGTTTCCTTCCCTCGATTCACTTGAAGACCTGACGCAATGGAGATACCTGGCAAAGCACCAAAGGGCTGAAACCTCTAATCAGCAATGCAACTAAACAGGGATGGTTACACACCCAATCTTTTGAGCAACATGCTGCCAACGGGAAAAAATAATGCTAGGTACCACTCGGTAAAACTTCTAATAAGTTGCTCAGACCGGCGTATGCCGCAGCGCGGCACACGCTGATCATGCACCTCGACTGTCATTGCCGGTTCGTGGACACCCACTTCCGGGCAAGAGCTTGAGCTTCATAAACCTGCTGGGATGTCATTAGGTCAGCTAAAAGATCACGGCTTTCAGAAGCATTTTTATTCCCTTGTGACGCCGCTAAGTTGTACCACATGTGAGCTTGTATATAGTCTTGAGGAGTTCCCATTCCTTCGGTGTACATAACCCCCATAAGAATCTGAGCAATGGCATTGTCCTGTTGTGCTGCCTTCCGGTACCAAGTCAATGCCTCAGTATGGTTCTTGGGAACACCTTTCCCATTATTGTACATATTCCCCAGATTTAATTGAGAACCGGCATGACCCTGCTCCGCCGCTTTCCGGAGCCAAGTTACTGCCCCAGAATAATCTTGGGGAATACCCTGGCCTTTTATGTACATAAGCCCCAAATCGTACTGTGCACTGGCATGCCCCCGCTCCGCTGCTTGCCGGAACCAGCTCGCCGCCTCAGCATCGTCCTCAGGAGCAATCTGACCTTTGTCGTACATAAGCCACAGGTTGTACTGGGCACTGGCATGGCCCTGTTTGGCTGCTTTCCGGTACCAGATCATCGCCTTTTCAGCGTCTTTGGGGGCACCGCGGCCCATCTCGTACATAATCCCCAGATTGTTTTGGGCGAGGGTATGGCCCTGTTCGGCTGCTTGCCGGAACCAGTTCATCGCCTTGGCATCGTCCTGGGGAACACCTAGGCCATTGCTGTGCATAATGCCCAGGTTGTTCTGGGCGACTGCATGGCCTTGATCCGCCGCTTTCCGGTACCAGCTCATCGCCTTGGCATTGTCCTGGGGGACACCGCGACCGTTTTTATACATAAGCCCCAAATTGTATTGTGCGCCAGCATGGCCCTGTTCTGCTGCTTGCCGGAACCAGCTCGCCGCCTTGGCATCGTCCTGGGGAGCGCCGTGCCCCATGTTGTACGCAACCCCTAGGTTGTATTGTGCGTCAGCATGGCCCTGCTCTGCTGCTTGCCGGAACCAGCTCGCCGCCTTGGCATGGTCCTGGGTAGCACTATGTCCCACGATGTACATATATCCCAGATTGTTCTGGCCGCTGGCATGGCCCTGTTCGGCTGCTTTCCGGTACCAGCTCGCTGCCTTGGTATCGTCTTGGGGCACACCGCGTCCGTCTTCGTACATAAACCCCAGTCTGTATTGGGCCTCAGCCACTCCCTGTTCCGCTGCTTGCCGGAACCAGCTCGCTGCCTTGGTATCGTCTTGGGGTACACCGCGCCCGTCTTCGTACATAAGCCCCAGATTGTATTGAGCCTCAAACACTCCTTGTTCGGCTGCTTGCCGGAACAAGGACGCTGCCTTGGCAGCGTCCTGGGGAACACCGTGCCCCATGTTGTACATAACCCCAAGATTGTACCGGGCGCTGGCATTGCCTTGTTCGGCTAACGGTTGAAACTTTTGAAGAGCCGTTGTGTAGTCGGCTTTGTTATAGGCTTTTAAACCTTCATCAAAGGCTGAAGCCCCTGCTATAGAGGTGATGCCCAAGCTCAGAGCAAGGAACATGGCATTTATTAATTTTATAGATTTCAACTGCATGTAGTTTCCTTCGACTGCTTGGGTGGCGGCTAATATGGGGTCGGTGGATAGCTAAGAGTAACGAAAGTCGTCGTATGGTTGAAGTTCACAGCACTGCGAGTAAGAAGTGTTATCTAAAATCACCACCCGCCGCATCAAAGCAAACCGCTATCATGTGCTTACTGTATCGGGGGCTTGCCACTGCCCCTGAGAGGAGGGGCCACCCCATCTCGGCGCGGTAACAAGGGCCGCCTTCCAATGCAGACAGTAGTTTTATGGCTTCAACACGACTTCTAACGCACCCAAAGAGAGCGCTTCTGTTCTATCCCCGAATGTCCGCTTTGCGACCAGGGCATCCTCTGAACCCAGCTAAACAAAAGCGAACATTCGAGTCAGCGCTTTCCTCCAGAGCCTCAAGGCCAATCACTGTCATTTCATCCAGTATGATTGGCGGGCCAACTTGCAGACGCTGAATGATTACATGGTAGAGTTAGCTATGTTCGGCTAAGCTCTTGTTTTATCGATTTATGTGCAGCGTGAGTGATAGTTCCAAGTCAGCAATAACGGCGCAGTCCAATTTTTGCATTGATAAAGCGCGCTGCCTGATTGCTGTTATGTGAGGAGAGATTAATGAATCATATGTATCTGTTTTCGGTTACCAAAGGCGTAGAAAAATATCCATTACACGATGAGGCGCAGCGGACGGGCAGCTTCGTCGTGTCTGATACACAGTTTGTAGTTAGGGAAGTGGGTTTAGATCCTGACCAGGTTATTACTAAAGTAAATGAACAGTATGGTGTTGAGGTAATAGTTGAGCCCCTCACTCAGGAATTAGTTGCCAGTTTCTCAGGCACTGGATTGCAAGAGCACATTGAGCAGTATTGGTCCTAATAGATTCGCATAAAAAATACTACGTGTGAGGAAAAGCCAGATGGGAACCCTAAATCTCGATGATCCGCTTGGCTTTTTTAGGGAATTAGTGGATCCGAATTTCAGTGACTTCTACTGGGATTTTCAGTCGGACGAAGACTGTGATCAAGTCAAGTTGATCCGCGTTTTCCGAAAAATGGTGAATCTCTGTCTTACACTGAACCACCTTGCTGATAAGAATGCGGTTAAGCTTGGGTATGGGGAGGCAAAATTGCTAATTCCCGTCATATGCAAGCACTATCCCGCAGACGGTGCCGCAATTGATGCAGTTCGCCAGTTTTCCAACAACGTAAAACATAAATCTAAACTGGATCATAATTTTTCCACCAGAAAACGAACTTCATCTGACTCGTTTTTGGATGGGTCAGATTTGCCTGAATGGTCTTTTACGGATAAATCTGGAAAAAAAGTGGCGATTTGTAGCAGTGTTATCGATGCTTACCTGTTTTGGGGAAAGTGGTTTGCTGGTGAACGAGTTCTTCCATCGAAGAATACATAACCAAGCCATTGAGTCTGCTCTGTACTTACTCCACTTAAAAAGACTCGCATCGATAACTGCGAAAAGGGAGAAAGCCGATGGTCGCCGGGCGCCCCAAGCTAAGCTACATATATTACTGGAGGGCTGAGAAATGGTGTCTGTAATTCAGAAGCAATTCTTAGTTTCTGATTGGTTCGATCGAACCAAAATTGTTGAGGGAAGGTTTATAAGTGAGGCAGTATCGAAGTTCTTAGGTTCGCCGGTGGCTACTGCAGTAGATCGTAACTCAGCAATTGCCTTCGCTTGTGAGCTTACAGATGAAGTTAAAACGATCGTATTCTCGAAAGACCTAAGGCAAAAGGGCTCCGATGCTCTGGAAGCGTTGCCAGGAACAAGATATTACATTAAATTATCAAATTAAATCTATAAGGGGTGATCTTGAAAAACATCGCTGCGGAATCTGAATTGTTCAAGGAGATAACTTTAAAAATTATAATGGCTATGAGTGATATTTCAGATCAAACTACTAATGACAAAGTTGTTGATATTTTTAAAAGCTACTCGGGCGCCAAGGATAATTTAATTAGAGTTAGGGTCTCGTCTATCGTCTTTGAAGGAAGAAAAGGTCAGCAATCGACCTACACCTGTTACGTGACACTGTATCTGCATGGTTCTGAAGTAAATAGGCGTGCCGACATTTTAAGAAACTTTTTAAAGGTGGGAGCTGCGACCGAAATTTTTCAACGCAATCAAATGAAGCTTAGCGATATCACAAAACATAGGGACGCCTCCAGGAACCTTGGGCGAGGGAATGTTGAGGATCGTTCAAGCTTTTCCTTTTCGCTGGTAATGGAAAAGTCTCAATTATAAAGGCGCCGTCGTGGACTGGCATTATTGCACCATTTGAATATCCGCTTTGCGACCAGGGATCCTCTGAACTCAGCTAAATAAAAGCGGACATGCGAATCAGGGCTTTCTTCCGGATCTTCCAAGCTCATCACATCCATTTGATCCAGTATGATTGGCGGAGCAAATTGCAGATGCTGAATGATTGCATAGCAGAGATGGCTTTGATCAGCTAAGCTATTGTTTTATCGATTTATGTTCAGCGCGATTGATGGTTTAAAGTCAGTAATAATGGCGCAGGCAGATTGCTGCAATCATAAAGCGCGGTACCTAATTGATAGAAGTGGCTCAATTCGTATCGCTGTAGGAGGCTCATGATGAGCTTGGCAAGGAAATCGCTAGTTTCATGTTTTTTATTGATCATACTTACTGGGTGTTCAAAGAGCCTTGAAGGTGAGGATCTTAAGAAAGCGACCGTTCTGTATGACACAAATGTGATGTGCTCGATTCTAGTAAAGTATCGGGTTGGACAGGTTTCTCTCTTGGCGCTGAATGGCGATAAGCACGACCAGTTGGCTGAGAAATTGAGGTCGATTGGTGCGGACCATAGGAATGATGATTTTAGGCAAAGGCTGGACGAAGCCCTTGAGGATGACCTAGAGCGAATTTTTGCACAATTTGAAAAACATGAGCACGAACGGATAGTAACTGGGATTTATGAAGACTCTCAGGATGACTACTTAAAAAAACATGGCTATTCTTACCCAGACTGTCATATGGCCATTGCGATGAGCGAAGCACTGATTGAGCGTTATAGCTTTTGGTGAGATGAGCCTTTAAACAAGGGCTGTAGGCTATGGGTTCCAGGCTTTTAAACAAGCAAGTATTTTTGGTTTTCTTGGCTACTTTGACGGTTGCATGTCAGCCGGTTGAGCTTGGTGAATTTAGCGTAGCAGAGGTTTGCAAGGCTGGCATCGCTACTTTCATGGGGAAGGATCCTGGAATCATCGTTTCAGATGGAAGTTTTGGTGAGGTTGAGTACCTCTATTATTATCGGAAGTCAGACGGCACACGTTGGGACTTTCGGTGCAAACTCAAAAGTGACCGCATTGTTTGGGCAACCGAAACTGGTCCATGGAGAACTAGAAACGGGGATCCTAAAGTTGAGTTCGCTATTCAAGGTAATCGCATAGCTGTTGCTGAAATTTTCTCCGATGGTTCACATCGTTCAAAAGTCTTCAGTAGAAGTCAGTTATGAGAAAGTGAATCGGGGCACGCGAACTACCGCTGTTGAGCTGTAACCGAAGCAGGTTTATTACCTGTTGATCCGTTGATGTTTCTGGGAGCGGGCCTTCTCGGTTGATCCCAAGGTAGCGTTCGTTATTGTTTGGACTTTCTATCGGGCCTAGCTCTCAGGGTTGATCATCCAGTCTGAATGTTCGCTTTGCGACCTTAACGTAACGCCGATTATGCGCAGTATGAGATTAGATGAGCTTGGAAGCTCAACCACTAATGAATTTCATATGATGGGATAGCTCCAGCCAGTCACGTACGTTCAGGTACGCGCTTCACCTCGTGGTTCTGAGTGCAACAACCATAAATCTGGGGCTTTTTTGAAGCCCTCTCTGCTAGAAATGCTCCCGTAACGGATTGCCTCGTCGATATCCTGTGGGAATTTTTTTACAGGGGTCATCAGCCGGCTCTGATTACCAGATTTCCGCCGAATCTGTCTCTGACGCCCTTTTAGACGAGATAATTCAACCACCCCCAGGTTTCCTTTCAATCTCACCAGAGGGAGGAGCGAAAGTGAAAAGTCTATTACTACACATTCGCCCCCTCCATCGTTCTGAAAAGCCCACGCTCTCAGAGTAATGAGAAAAGCGGAACTACTGCTGATAAGCTCCAGTGCCCTGACTTTTGCCATCACCACACAGACACTCGTAATCCCAAGCCTCAAGCGTAAAACGTCTGTAACCGTCATCCAGTGCTACAGGTGTCATGGCTCCTTGGAGATATTTACTTGGGATATCCAAATTCGCTGTCCCGGCTGAAATCGGCGTAGTTCCGGCAGGGCATTTCAACTTCGGCCCCTCGGGGACGTGGACGCTTTTGGTCACCTCCACAAATTTGGGCCGGTGGAAGGGCCCTGCGCATACCTTGTTTTGTTTACCTGTCGCTGAGCCTGGTGCCCCGGAATTAGCTGCTGAAGGCGCGGCCCCCGAATTTGAGGGTTCAAACGAACGATCAATTTCTTTTAGTTTCTTATTCAATCCTTGTATTGTCGCGGCATTGGGCCGTGTTTGATAGCTAGAACTAGATGCTCTCTGCGACGCATAAGCCCTGTCAATCATCTTCTGGGTTCGTGACATGCTTCTATCCAGCATTCGGTTTGTTCTTTCTAGAGATCTCTTGATGTTATTCCTGAAATCAGCTGCCATTTGTCGTCGGTCTTGCGCCACGGCGGACTTTTCAGCTTGTATTTCGCGCTCTTTCACGCGCCTAACGTAAGAAAACTCCCTGGAATAAATGTTATACAACTCATTGTTCTTCCCGGCTTTTATGGCCTCATCTTCAATGAGGGTCTTCATGGCATTGGCGTTATCTCCCAAGACGCTCGCCAACTGGTTCTTCTGTTCTTTGTAGACTCGACAGAAGCGTGAAGATTCCGTGTTGAGCTGCTTGACAAGTTCAGTCCTTATGGCTTCACAGCTCTCGGAAAAGAAGCTACCAGAACCTGATATAAAAGCACCGCACCTGTATTCGGTGACAGGACCCATAATATCTTTTATTGTTTTACAATCTTTGCCCGAGGAAACAACTTGTTGAAAGGCCGATTTTAGGGTTGAGTTGCCATTAATCTCTTTTTGAATAGCGGCAACTTTTCTATCTATGATTAATTCGTTTTCAAGATATTTCACGATTTCATCTTGATCAAGACGCCGAAGTTTAAGTAGCTTTTCATACTCGGCCCTCAGCTCTAAATAACGGTCACCATAGATATCAACTCGTCTATCAATTAAGCTTTTGGCGTTGTCTCTAAATGGCCAATTTTTAGTGTAATGATATGGGTCCGCACCGTATTTGAGAACGAGTACTTTCATGCTTCGTATGACCGAATCATTTCGTTCCTTGCTGTTTTCGTGATCCCAACCTTCTCGGACTAATGAAAGAAATGCAGTAATTCCATAGCCGCCCCAGTCATCCACGTCTGCACCTGCATTGATGAGAATCTCTGTGAGTTCCAAGTCGATAGAGGGATCTGCATCTATCCCCCAATATTTTTGGAGCCAATGCGAACGATTAACTGCTAGAACAGTATAAGGGGACGTCGAATAACCATCCTCTATTGCCCAGGCTCTGAAGGGAGTTCTAACATACCCTCTCACACTTGCACCTTCTTTTATCAGTTCCTCGACTCGCTCTGGAGAAAAAAGAATGGCCGAAGAGAGTGGGGTTAACGAATAGTCGTCCCACCAAAACTCTTCTTTTTGATTTACGTCCTCATAACTGGCTAATAAATCCAAAGACTGTTTACGGTACTCATCACTAATTTCATGAATGGTGTGGTTGGCGCAACCTCCAAAGAAGATCAATAATGAGCTGATAAACAAATTTTTTAGATTTCGGCTAATCCAGATTAAATTCATCGCGTCTTGTGCCTTTTAAAATTACGGACTACAGAGAATTCAGTTAACCATTTTCCTTAACCACTTGCACCCCCCCCCCATATTGGGGGCAGCAAAAGCCTGAGTATCCCGCACAATCAAAGTATAGGTTTATGCAGCTAAGGAGTAGGCTTGACGGCGGAGCGGCCCCATTAGGATTGGCATGATCTGTAGTGGCATAGTGAATCTGGCCACCTGACTTTGAGTGTATGATCACTCATAGAGCAAGTCAGGTGCAGACGATGATGAAGAACAGAAGGTACAGCCCGGAATTCCGCCTGGAGGCGGCCCAGCTTGTGGTGGATCAGGGTTATACCCTGAAAGCGGCCTGCGAGGCGATGGGCGTCGGTAAATCCACGATGGAGTATTGGGTACGCCGGCTCCGAGCAGAGCGATCCGGCAAGGCTCCACAGAGAGGTGAGGCGCTGACTCCGGAGCAGCGTGAGATTCAGGAACTGAAGCGCAAGCTGCGGCGGGTGGAGGAAGAGAAGGAGATATTAAAAAAGGCTACCGCTCTCTTGATGTCGGACTCCCTGAGCAATTCTCGATAATCGAGCGACTTGAAGAGAGCCATGCGGTGCAGCATCTGTGTCAGGTGTTTGGGGTGCATCGCAGTAGCTACCGAGCTTGGCGCGGCCGGGACAGCAGGCCCTGTGAGACGGAGCAGGAGCTGCTGGATCAGATTGTCGAAGCGCACACGGCCAGTAACGGTTCGGCCGGCGCTCGTAGCATTGCCAAAATGGTCACGCAGGCCGGAATGCCGCTGAGCCGTTACCGTGCCAGCAGACGGATGAAACAGTTGGGACTGGTGAGCACGCAACCGCCAAGCCACGCTTACAAGAAAGCAGATCAGCCGCACTTGGGTATCCCGAACCTTCTTGATCGGGAGTTTGATGTGAAGGAGCCCAATCAGGTTTGGACGGGCGATATTACCTACGTCTGGACAGGCGTACGCTGGGCTTATCTGGCGGTGGTCATCGATTTGTTCTCCCGTAAACCGGTGGGCTGGGCAATGTCTTTGTCGCCCAATACCGAGCTGGTGAGCAAGGCTTTGACGATTGCCTACGAATCACGTGGAGAGCCAGCGGAAGTCCTGTTCCATTCGGATCAGGGCTGCCAGTACACCAGCCCGGGATTCCGACAGCTGCTCTGGCGATATCAGATGAAGCAGAGCCTCAGTCGCCGAGGGAATTGTTGGGATAATGCCCCGACGGAGCGCTTCTTCAGGAGTTACCTGTTTTCGAGCCGCTTAAGCGAAGCGTTCAGGGTTCCCCTTGCTATGTCAAAGTGCTCAGCTACCTCTTTCTTTGTGATATTCGGGTCTAAGAGCATCGCGGCAGCCTTCTTTGTATCTGCTTCAGACATAGCCGGTTTCCGGCCACCTTTTCTCCCTCTAGCTCGGGCGGCCTGCAGCCCAGCCATTGTCCGTTCTCGAATCAGGTCGCGCTCAAACTCAGCCAGAGCCCCGAAGATGTGGAACACCAGACGGCCACCTGAACTGGTGGTGTCGATGGATTCCGTCAGGGACTTAAAGCCGATACCGCGATCCTGGAGGTCCTGAACAATCTCCACCAGGTCCTTCAATGATCGGGCGAGGCGGTCCAGCTTCCACACGATCAGGATATCGCCCTTCCGGAGCGTACGGAGACACTGCGACAGCTCAGGTCGCTCCCGGAGAGTTCCGGTGAATTTTTCCTGAAAGACCTGTTCAGCCCCGGCTTTTTCCAGAGCATCAACTTGGAGTTCCGGATTTTGGTCGTTCGTGCTGACTCGCGCATAACCTATGATCATAAAAGGTACCTTTTCTGATCATAGATTGTTGTACGTGATTGTTGGACACAAAACAAACCGAAATCGGATATTTTTGAGGGGTAGCGGGGAGCGTCCAACAAACGACCGTTTTTTTTCAGCAAACACCCCACGTGAGGCCCTGTTTGGCGTTCCGATCCAGCCGGTCCAGGCTGGTAATAATGTAGTTGCACAGATAGTGCACAAATAAGTAGCCGTCCGATATTCCCATCTTGACCAGCGTAAGCGTAAGCGTAACCAAGCTCCACCCAAAGGGTCGTAATTACTCCAAATGTGCGGAACCTTCGCATTTCCCAGGTTTTCTCTCTCCTGAGATTTTTGCCTATCCACGGCTAACAAAGAACCCGACATCCGCCGGGTCCTGCTATAGTTCGTGTGCATCGTTCGTCATAGGTGAGTCCTTTCGTTAATGATCCATACTACTGTCTTCGTAAACCGCAATATCGGTGGCCCAGCCACCGGCATTGACTAGCCGACCCTCTTTATCAAGCTCCAACATTCTTTGTACTTGTGCTTCAAGGCCCAGATCAAAATTGAAATATTTCAGATCGTGGCGGAAGGCTTTCATTTCCCAGTAGCCCATGCCCTGATCGAAAGCCAACTTGATCGTACGCCCCGAGGCCAATCCAATGCTAAGCATCCGACGGTGGGTAAGTTCACGCCTATCATTATTGACTTGAAAGTCTACCTGTTTGGCCCCTAGAGCGGCCCTCAGAAATGCACCCGAGACGACGCGCTGCGTTTCGGCGTTTACCCAATCGTCCCACGCCATTCGACTATCCCGACGGCCATCGCCAGGCATGGTGATAACAGACAATGATGTTTCATCGCCTATTTCCACCGCTTTCAAAATATTGGCGAGCATTACTACCGCCCAGGGAGACTTGAGATAGCGATCCTCGTACTGCAGCGAAACAATTTTTTCTTGATCAATGGCTTCCGCATAACTCGGAGCCTTTTGCTTGAGTATGCTCCAGAAGTTTCGGGCCAAATCCTGAATGGAGCCGTTCAGTTCAGTGGTCAGCTCTAACACCGCGGCGCCGCTAGGCTGAGCCGACCAACCTGCCATATCTATGGTGCTGGCTGAGAAAGTAGGCTCCTGATGTGAATAAACCCACAAGGCCTGATCATCGCCACTCAGCCAGTTTTTACCGGGACTCTGGGCGTTGATGCTGTTGGTGATCAGAGTAACGAGCCCGTCCTTTTCAAACTCGAACTGAAGCGGCATTCTTATATCTGGATTTGGGTGATCCTCGCCTGTCTCTGAGACGCTGATACCGAATCGGCCGAGATTGGCGAGCTCCTGTTTGATCTCCTCACTCAACGTGGCGCCCTTCGGCAAGATCAGAGTTACTCGCAAGCCATCGATAGCCCGCCATCCCATGAGTTTCCGGCGAAAATCAGGGTTTCCGAGATCCCATTCGCTGGGGTCTCCTTTTAGACGCAATGAGACAGCTTTCGCGCCTTTGTTAATCCAATGCCGGACAAACCGCTCAGGATCATACGGCCAGTAGGCTGCGCCGGGAACAGAAGCGAAAGGTTCAGGTAAACATAGATGGTCTCTGATACCGCTGTGAGCGACCCATTCCAGTGCTGCCTTACGGTTCAGCTCGTCGAATTCCACCCGGCTGTCTTTGCTGGCAAGGCAGGCCGCACAGACATTGTCGCAGTTGGCTGGGCACTCAAGCTTTCTGAGCATCTTTTCGATCAGTTCTGCCAGATTCTCTAATCCCGTCAGAACAAAGCCCGCGCCACCGGCGACGTCATCGTATACCTGGATGACGAAACGGGTTGCTCCTGTATCGAGGTCTTTGTCTTGCCGGACCCCGAAGCCCATTTCAGTGGTCGCGATGCCGAGCTGGTCTGCAATGGTATCCCTCAGCGCGACTGCCAGGGTTGTGGCAATGACCCGGCCGTCTTCTGAGGCCGGTATCCATTCACCGGTAATCGGACTCTTGAGTATGAGTTCCAGGACATCAGTTTGAGCCTGGTACCCAAGGTAGATCCCAGCCATAACCTGCTCGCCCGAACAATCTTTCTCTTTGTGGCTACCCGCATTTCCTCCAATGGGGCGGTGAAACTTGTCAGGCTGAAGGTCTTTTGGTTTCTCGTGGTTGGCAGACATAGAATCTGCGCGTCCGCAGCTCAGACAAACAGCGTATCCGGTTCCGTTTTCACCGCCCGAATGGTGGAAGACATGGCCTTTGTCTCCGAACCGGATGAAACCGCAGCGTTCGTCAGGCAGTGAAATCACATTCTCATCTACGCTGATCCGGGGCTTTTCAACGGGGATGAATTTCTGAGAAGTAACGTCGTTACTCGTCGAATCGTAGAAATCCGTGGTGAAGCCAGCCGGTCTGAGAACCCTTTTGACGTATTTCGGGTTGATCATGCTGTGGCACTGTGTGCATGACAACTCATCACTGTTCACATAGGCATACTCTCGGTAGCCATGTGCACCGCAATTCTGACAACTCCAGGCCAGATCAAACTTTTGTGGTCCACCCTGCGCGCTGTCGTAATAGGAATACAGGGTCACACCGGCAGAGCGGTATACACGTCCATCGATGACAACCTGGGCTCCAGGAGCATATTCGCGGATGGCGATCGGTAGGCCCCTTGATGGTTTTTCCTTGTAAGTAAAGATGTTGTCCTCGCGGGACTTCTCCTGTTTGCGGGCGGTCTTATTGATGAAATCTTCGACGTTATAGGTATTGAGGTTCACTACGTCTGTGGGAAAGCCATACCCCGGCAGGAAAGCGCGGGCCGCCAGGTCGCGCAGTAAGTACTCCTCTTCGTGGCGCGTTTTCTCGAGTTCCAACGCTTTTTTGTATGCGTCATCCGACGCTTCGCGATGCCGTTCATTGAGGCGACGGTATTCTTCCCGCCAGGATGATGACAATCGTTGGATCGCTTCTTTACAGTCGGCTGCCAACACGGCAAAGGATGTGGCGGATAACGCGGTATTTTCTCGAGTGATCCGGCCAACTCCTTTCACCACGTTGTTTTCTGCTGATCCGGCGGCCAGTGTATCCAGCCAATCGACAAACCTTTCACACACCGAGGGATTACCGCCGAAGAACCAATGAACATTTAATCGGGTGCGATCATCCTCACTGTCCGTTTCGGACTTGAGGAAGTTCGCTAGCAGGAAAGAATTCACGTGCCGTTGTACCAGCGGCGCCGCACTGAGAGTAATCACCGGAGCTGGAATGGCCGTTACCCAGGGCCACTGAGGATTCTGGAAGGCCCGGGTGTTGTGGGGATCTGGTTTACATAGAGTGTAGGCAACGGCTCTCGGCTCACTACGCCGGCCGGCGCGACCCGCTCGCTGGAGGTAGTTGGCTGGGTGGGGCGGCACATTATTCATGACTACAGCCGAAATACCGCCAATATCAACGCCCATCTCCATGGTGGTGGAACAATTGAGAACGTTGATTTTGCCTTTTTTGAAATCATCCTCGTATCTCTGTAGGCGCTCTGCAGCTTGCTGTGCGGAGTGTTCGGCGGTGCGATAGTAAAAGCCGCCCTCAGCGGTTCGATCTGAAATGTCCGTCCAGAGGTTTTGCTCACGAAGAGACGCAACAACGTCATTTGCCGCAACGCGGTTTCGGATAGACCGGAGCACACCTTCCGTCTCCCCTTCCGGGGCAAGCGAGGTGAATTCAGGCATATCAATTCTTGTGCATCGATACTTCTCTACTTCGGCCTTGTTGGGCAAGTAGGGAGTTAACCCACGGAATGTAGTGTCGATTAGCCGGTTTGTAACCGGGCATACCCAAGCCGACTTGGGCAGAGAAAAGGTCAGTGTTTCGCGGGAAAGCGCATAACCCCCACCCTGAGTTTGCAGAATCTGTGATTTTACCAATGCTTGCCAGGCGGCCTTGAGCCAACCGTTCAGCTTGTTTCGTTGCGATTCCAGCTCGGTGTTCAAGCCTGTTCCGAGAGAAAGCACCTTGACCAAGCGCGACTGCGAACCCTTTTGAAACTGAGGCCACGCCTTGTCTCTGGTGCCACTGACATCGCTGCCCGGAGCGTATAGCTCTTTCGGCGCGAACCGCGCGCCCATCCATGAACGCTCCGTTTCGCCAAACCGGAGAAAAGTGTTTTCCCTTACGTGGAAGTCCAAGGCAACTTTCAGAAAATCTTTCCAGTCGTCCAGGGTTAGCCGGGATTCGCTTTTGCCATCTGCCGACGGAGCCTGAGTTTCGGTCCAGAAGTCGGGTGTGTGTGTTATCTGCTCCAGGCCTTTGTAGCCAACAGACACGAGACCCAGCGTTTCCGTGCTGTTCTGGTTTTTGGGCCGGCGGGCGAATTCGCGCAAGAGGAGAACTCGCGCCATGGAATAGCTGCCCTCATTGCCTTTGAACAACTGTGGGTTGGCGTAGCGGTTGTAATCCAGAATTGAGTATTTGAGGTCGTTCGTGGCGGCTAGATCCTCGACCAGTTCAGGCCAGGGAACCTCCAAACGGTCTTCTGAACTCCCCCCACTATTGAGTTTCTCAGCTTCAGACCTTACCCCCGAAGCAGCAGCGTGCATTCCCATTTTCTCAAGCTGCTCGGCTTGCTGTATTAATTCTTCATAGCTAGCCGTCGGAGCATTTTTAGGGCCGGCGTCAGCCTTTGCCTGCTTATTTCTCAGTATCTGAAATACTAACCCTCTCAGACGCGAGCGTTCCGCTTCCTGCTGCATACGCACCGCCATACGAGCAGTGCCCTGGCGGCTATCGGTAAAGGTGATCAGCTTGCGGCCACGCCCCGGCAGGGATTCGGGTGATTCCCCATCGCAATCTTCGCGGGAAGGGTCAGGACAAAACTCCAGAACCGTTGGCACGGCGTTACTGACGTAGAAAGGTGATCCCAGATACGACTTGCGCAGAAAGCCGCCTGGCGTTTTGCCGGCGCTACCACAGTTCACGCAGATCGATTCATGTTCGTCCGCCTGTGAAATCGTGATGCTGTTTTCGGCGTCCAGCTTCCCAAGCTCTGCCGTGTCCAGATCCAGATCTTCAGAAACGAAGGCTTCGTGGGGCTTGGGCGCAATGACGGTACGCCCTTTCAATGAGCTCCCGGCGCTGTCCGAAAGCCCGCTGTCATCCGAGTCATCTTCCTGCAGTGAGAACTCATCACCGACATAGGGGCTGGCCTGACGCAGATACGGATGAGCATGCTCAGCCGTCAGGTGAGGTGTCTTGCAGTCGTCACAAAAGCCGACTTCGTATATTGGCGAACCACAGTCACATTTCCCACGCTGCTGAACATAAACCTGGCCGAATGGCCAGTCTTTGAGATCCTCGGATTTTGCGGAGCAGCCGGGGTTTACGCAGCTCCAGAGTCCATGAAGCATGCGTTGAAACAAGTGGGCCCGTAATTTGAGGAAAGGTTCCTGTTTATCCGACGGCTTGGTATCGGTCAGCAGATCCAACCATTCCAACAGCTCCTGCTGTTGCTCAACAGCGTCCTTACTTACCAACAGAGGCCCCACAGAGCCGGAGAGATCGTTAAGGCTGACGGGCTTCGGTGAGTTGACTACCGTATTCCGTATCAGCTGTGCCGTTCTGGATTTGCAAAGGGCGTCGAATCTCTTGGCCGAGGTTGTGCTTCCCTCCTCGATCGACTTTAACTGTGTCAAAGACATGCCGCTGTCATCGCCGTCAAACTGAATTTCCGGAACCTGACGCTGACCACCGATCACTACAACCTGGTGCAAAGGAACACCAGCCAGACCTGCAAGGTATTCTCTCAACCTTTCTTCAGCCTTCTCATCAGCGATGGTCGCAGATGTGGCGACAAACCGGATATCTGAGGCTTCGCGGCCAAAGGCTTCGACTACACGACGAAGCAGCAGAGAGAGCTCAGCGGCTTGAGATCCGATGTAGGTGTGGGCTTCGTCGAGGACAATCCAGCGAAGAGATTGCGCTTCCCGTGACTTTCGAATGATTGGATCATCCACCTGACGGACGAGCATATACTCAAGCATCGTCGCATTAGTCATTAGAATCGGCGACGGATGCTCCCTCAGCTCCTCCCGTGAGAGGGTTTGATTGGGAGCCTCTTTTTGTTCTTTCCGAACGGAGGCTCTAGATTCTTTAGTGTTGCCATTGTAAAGACAGAACCTGATGTTCTGATCGAATGGCCGAGTCCAGGCGTCAAGACGTTCCCGTTGAGAGTTGATCAGCGCATTAAGAGGATAAAGGAACAGGGCTCGCACGCCTTGAAGTGGCTTCCTTGTCTGCTGATATTCACTGACGAGATCCTGCAAGATCGGGATCATGAAGCACTCGGTTTTACCTGACCCTGTCCCGGTGGTGATTACCGCAGACTGTGGTTTTTCAGCGAGCAAAGTTCGCCAGGCAGTCAACTGATGCGTATACGGTTTTATATTCGGGTCAAACCGATAGTTTTCGTTGGGCGCATCGGACAAAGCAGAGATAACTTCACTGCTGAGCAGTTCGCCCTCCAGGGCCTTAAAGGTAATATTGCCCGGCTCCCATCCAAACGTGTGCTCGAAGACCGGTGGCGCGAGAAAACAGCCCTCCTCGCCCAACTGGTTGCTCATTTGCTTTGCCAAATGGGCTCGCAATCCGGGGTCAGCCAAGCCCAAGATGCTGAGCGTGGACTCCCGGGTACGCTCTAGTGATTGGTTAATGAGATCCTTGAAATAACCACTCATTTTGATTCCTTATTCTTCTGTTTCGAGCAAAAGATTTGAGAGTACCAGTGAATAGGTAGGTTCATACCAAGCGTCACGGTCGAAGTCCGAAAGAACCCGAACAGCAAACCTCAGTTCCGGAAGCGATTCTGAAACATCCGTAAACCTCGCTTTTCCTGCAGTCACCGCCGCCATAAATACAGGCAAGTAGGCCACTGCCCTCGAAAAACCAACATCGGGGAGTGTCGTTATTTCCGCTGGGAAGTTCTGCTGGTGAACCCAGTTTGCGAGCTCCACCTTGAACCATTCGGGCCATCTCTGGTCGTCCGCATGATTACGTCGCAGATCTTCAAAGCATATCTTCGCAAAAACGTAAGGAACCTGTTCCAAGTTCACGTGCTTTGGCTCTCGCAAATAGTTCGATAGATGCATAAAGCAGGGAATTGCGGTAGCGACGCTGCTTATCCGATCCTCTACGAGTTTTTCAGCTAATTCTTCGGGGATGCCCTGGTCGACAAGAAAATCGCTCTGACCAGCCCGAACATTGATCCAAGTCTGCACATTCACCGTTTCCCAGATCACTGCAAGCTCGTTACTCAACCGCCTACAAAACGCAGGATCAAACTCTAGCCGAAAAACTGCCGCTGCTATCGCTGAAGTATTGTTCGCCAAAGCCTTCCAACTCTCGAATGCCGACAAGGGCAAAGCGCTGTATTGCTCTTTAAGGGCCCGAAGATAATCCCAACCACTGTGAGAGAAATCCCGGGCCATCGCCGAGATGACTTGATCAAAAGCATTAGGATTGTGCACTGGGTGAAATGCTTTGGCGGCCGAATGCAGGGTGTTTACAGGAGATTCGGATGTGTTAGCAGAGTCCTCCGTAACCCAGACCGTTGGTCGGAACTTAAGGCTGGATTCAGCCGGGGGAAATAGTAACCAAGGACCGTTTTTCATCATTTTCGGTGGGATTTCGAATACCCCCATTCCCACGCCCTCGGATACCCTCTCTGGTACCTCAACTGGAAGTGCCCGGGGGTCGTCGAGTCGCATACCAGATACTCTGACGGAGTTCTCTGATTCACATAGAGTATCTGTAACTACTTCGAGCCTTCCTGTCGATGACGGGCCCTCAAGACGGGCATTGTAACGAACGATATTTAGCTGTTTGAGGATGCGATCTGTTTCGACGCTAATGCGAACAAATGCGTCTTGATTGGACGTTGTTCCCAACATCTGTTGAATATCTTCCTCGAACGCATAGAGGCTAATTCTCTGCGCCTGGGTATTCACTGTGAAAGGATAATAACGACGAAAATTGGGAAGTTGCGGACACACAAGCTCAAGAGAAACAAAGAATTGTTCTCTCGTGTCGGGCTTTGGTGTCAGCGTCATAGACATCCCTATAAGCTGATCGAGGGATATCAAGCCACCTTTAACTTCAGTGCCCACATCGTCATAAAGCTGAGCCCCAGTCCTTGGATAAGGTAATCTCAAAATCACTGGTTCACCAGGATTAAGGCCATCAGAGAGCGCAACGCTAACCTTTTGCGGAACCTGCCCTCGTACAATCGGCTCCAGGGTTATCTCACAACCATCGTCTATTAATTGAGTTTCGGCCCGCATAGAATCATCAAGTATACAAACCGCAAGCTTCCTCCCACTCCTCAGAATGATTTTGGCGGAACTGTGAGTGGAAGCGGGAACCGAAATTACTCGCAGATCTTTGGGTATAACACCAATCTTTCGGCGAAGAACGGTTTCTCCTCCCCTCGCAACGGCGCTCAGACTGAAACTGCCAACTTCATTTTTTTGATAATCGAATTCCAGGGGTTTACCGTTTGCGAACAGACTGATGTCCTGATTATCCTCATTTCCAGTAGCCCTGAGGTTTGGCCACCCTCTGTAGACAAGATTGGGAAGTGTGTCGTATAACGACACCGTTCCGGCCAGAGTTGGCTTTGTGATTACTGCATTTGGGTCAAACCGCACAACCACTCGCGAATCCGCACCTACGAAGGTGATGTCTTCCGATACGCGGATCCACTCTGCGCCCAATTGATCACTTCCTAACAGCTCACTCTTGGATAAATCCTCAGAGCTCATCGCCGGGGGCACTCTCACCAACGCATATGAAGCCGCCAGAGTTGTAGACGCTGTTGAAGCTAGTTTTAACTGCTCTCCGTCCTCAATGAAAATTAGTGGCAATGATGCAAAATCGACTTCGCTTCCCTCGAAATAAAAGACATCGATTCGCTGTCCGTTCGATAGAAGTTGAACGGTCAAAGGGAGCTCCGGATTCACCCGGCCAACTCGAATTGCTCGGTTGTTAATCTTTAACGTAATCTGTGAACGATCGTCATTCACTTTGCCATGAACAATTCCCGATCGCCTTAGCAGTTCATCGCCTTCGTAGAAAGCGACCTCAACCCTGGTGCTCTGAATGGGGGCACCTTCAAGCGAAATCGAAAGTTCTGAAGGCAGAAATACCTCTGTTTCGATCGCCCAATTTTCATAGGTGCCTTTTAACCAGTGATCACAGGTAAAGTTTTTCTCGTCTGCTTCAATCCGCTTTTTCTCAGACCGACTCTTGCTAGCATCTTTAAGCCATTCATTGATGAGATTGCGCGCATTACCCTCACTCACAGGGAGAGGGGAAAGCTTGCGCCAGTCGGGTGCATGCTCGTCAAGGTAATCGGTCGGATCTTCAATTGATGCAATGGGATGGGCTTCTGCAATTCCCATCAGCCACTCAACAATGGATGCGATCAATAGATATTTTTCATGGGTCCTGAATGTCTGCGGAAAATACTGGGCGTAATTCGACACAGTCGAAGCTATGTCGCCGCCTAACTGCTGGACTCGATAATAGTTAGAAATCGTCCCACGAACAGCCCGACCGAAGCCGTGCGTGTCACTCTGAATCAGGCGCCAGGGTAATCCCCCTTCATCAAACAGAGAGCCAAGATAATCATGGCCATTGGTTCTAAGGCGAATTGGACGTCGCCAAAACTCCAGCCCTTTTCTGACAATTTCTGAATGACGCAAACTTGGAAGCTTGATTGAAAGCGGTTTCTCGAATCCCTCCCAAGACCATCCGAGGTTGGTGCCGTCGTATTCTCTGCGATATTTTTCAGCAACGAAAAGACAGAAAGCAGCCGACCAATATACCGAATGCACGGGACTCTCGATATCGGGCAAAGTCTGTCTCAATAAAGTCGGAAGATAGGCAAATTCTTCATCAGTCACGTGGTATAGGTATAACGGACTTCCATCTGGCCCCGAAATCATACCTCTAATGAACAAAAACTCATTCACCCAGGCTTTTGACTTACTTCTCATACCCATATCCATTTGAAAGTCCTTTTTACAGCATTTCTTCTTCATTTGCTTTGGACGATTTCATTGACCATAGCTACTGCTTTCGCCAACTAAATCAGCAAAAAATTTTTATAACCTACGCCTTACTGTTACTGGACCCAGGTAAAACACTTTGCTTTCAACCTTTGTGCTCCATCGAACCGATATGCGCACAATTTTCCGCCGGGCCCACCGGCAACGCTGTAATCCAGGCAAGCAATGCGCTCATTCAATGGAGCCGGCTCCCCTTTCATCCAGTAATGCCCCACAAACAGCGGCTTCTCACCGTCGTAACCGGGTAAAACGTGAGAAGCTACTGGTTCATGGGGAATTTTATCGATGACCTCTTCCGGTACCATGGCAAGATCGCGATAGGTCAGCTCACCCTCGCGCCACCATTCAGTGCGGATGTTGGTTCGCTTATTCTTATCTTTGTCGAAGAAGTGATGGTCGCCCGGAAGCGGAATCTCCAACCCTTTGAGAAGAGTTTCAATCGCCTCATAGGCCTCTGAGCCCTTTCGGCTTGCCTCCTCCCAGGTGCCAGGAAGTAACCGGTTTTCTTTATCGGTGTGCTTGGCTATGGCCGCAAGATGCTCTGGGTGCCAACAGGCGTGTACTACTCGAAATTCCGGCAAGTCCAGGTACACCGGCAAGGTTTTGAACCACTTGATCATGCTGTGGTGCAGTTCGCTCCCCTCACCTACTTGCTCCAGAAAGGCTCTGTGCTGCTTCAGGTTTTTTTCGATATGGGGGCGAAGATGTTCACCAGGGTTTTGCGGGTCTTCCGTAGCCCAGGCTACTGCGTTGAATTCGTGGTTGCCCATGACCGCCAGAGCGTGGCCCTTCTCGACCATGTTTCGGGCAATGGTGACGGTTTCTACCTGTTCCGGGCCGCGGTCTACAAAGTCACCCAGGAAAATGACCTTTCGCTCGGGGTGCTGCCACACGCCGTCTGTTTCGCGGTAATCCATCTTGGTGAGGAGGGCTTTGAGTTCAGTGGCGTGGCCGTGAATATCACCGATCAGGTCGTACATCTTTCGTCCTTGTTTGGTAAATCTCTCTGCGCGGCCAGCCCGCAAAGTTCAGAAAAGTTAGGCTGCGTTGCATTCCGAGTATAAGCAATACTGCTTGAAGTTGGAGCCAATTCCAACAAACGTAACTATTGTTTACATGTTGCAAAGTGTTTTTCGCCAATCACGTGATCTTTCGGATCGTCGAGGCATAGAACCTTGACCCCTCGCTATTCTTACGGGGCGCTGCGACATTGAATGTCGCCTCTCTGCTCTAGAATTATCGGAGTTGAAATCAACAGGGAGAAAACGATGAATCGTGCCGAAAAAGAAATGCTCAAGAAGCGCACCGCAGAACGCGAGGGTCTATCCGGGGAGGAGTGCCGGAAGCTGGATGAGCTCAACAAGCTGGTCCACGATGTTCACTACGAACTCTTCCCGGAAGAATACGATGCCATGATGGATTCCATCGCAGACGCCAATGACCGTCGCCGTGGTATTAATCCCATGAGTTTGGACTACACCGAGAAGGTAAACGCCCGACGCAAAGAGCGCGGGGTACCACCGCTGGGAGCTAACGGATTGCGTACCGACGATTCCAGCTGGGATGTTGCCCGGGAAGAAGCGTTGCGGAGAGTTAACGCCAAGGCGACATAATTTGTCGCCACTACACCTTAAGCTTTCGCTCCAATACACAAGCCTTTGGAGCTCATCATGCGCAAGATCGCCGTTATTGGTTCTCGCCACTTTAATGACTACGACCGCCTGGAGCGTGTGCTTCAACCCTGGCTACCTGCACATATCATTTCTGGTGGTGCAAAAGGCGCGGATGCTCTGGCGGAGCAACTGGCCCGAGAAAATAAGCTGCCTATTACCGTGATCAAACCCGACTGGAAACAATACGGCCGTGGGGCCGGCCCGATTCGCAACCGTACCATCGTTGATACAGCTGATTTGGTGATCGCCTTCTGGGATGGCAAATCCCGGGGTACCGCGTCCGCCCTGAATTATGCCCGGGCAAAAGGTAAAACGGTGATTGTTGAAACCGTGGGGGAATGACTCATGCGTTACCGGTCCTTCGGGTCCGCCTCAGCCCCTGCTCTCTTCCCCTGAGCCCGCGCAGCTCAGGGGGGGGGCACCAGACAGTGCACTCCACTTCCCTCAAGTTCTTAGTAGTGCGTTTACTTAGTTCCGCCGACGAACATCGCTAGTTCGAGCGCTCTGAGCCCGGAGACGCTATACCCCAGCTCTTGATTGATGTGCGAGTGCAACTCCAGGAATCGGGGATGATGCATTAGCTTCAGCAGTCTTTCCCGGTAAACGGTATAAGTTTTTACATTGTTGACCCGATTCGGGTGCGGCTCGGTGGCAGGATAAGCAAATCGAAAGATCTTTGAATCCCAGATCGGATACTGCTCGGGGTTGATAAAGTGAAGCAGTTTAGAAGCTCCAACTATAGAGTTGTTGACACACTTCTTCACCACTTCAAGCTCGTTCGTGTTGAGGGCAACGTCGCCGTCCTTCGCGGATTGCAGAATTGGGATGACATCTTCCAGCTTTGCGCCATTCTTATTGAGGTGCACTATGGTTGGCATCCATCCGTAGACCATGTGTGCACCGACAACGACATCCTTCGCCGTCAACTGGGGTATGTCGTGGAAATATTCGAGCATATGGGGGTAGCTTCTAATGTACGAAGCGTTCTCGACAGTAAGCTTCGCTATGTACTCGGGCTCAAGCACCCGCTCTAGATCATCCATTAATTCTCTCCTAGTCCATAAACTACTTCGGTGCGATCATGGAAGGCCTCAACCCGAGGCAAAGCCTCTTTCATGTGAGCGAACCGACGGCTGCCGCCCGGGAACATTTCAACTTACTTTTCATGGTACGGTTTGCAAGCGACAAAAAGTGTCGCAGCCAGATGATAGTGTTTGGTCACTGATCACCGAGTTCCAGAGTACACCACCATGCCCCACCCCATAGAAGAAAAGCTCGTTATCGCCGTAGCTTCCAGCGCTCTGTTTGACCTGTCTGAGTCCGACAGGGTGTTTCAGGAGCAGGGTGCCATTGCCTACCGGGATTACCAGGAAGAGCATCTGGAGGTCCCGCTGGACAAGGGGGTGGCGTTTCCGTTTGTTCGGCGGTTTCTGAACATCAACAAGCGGTTTCCGGAGACCTCGCCGGTGGAAGTGGTACTGCTGTCCCGCAACTCCTCAATCACCGGTAAACGAGTGTTTCGGTCGATTGAGTACCATGGGCTGGATATCTCCCGGGCGGCGTTTCTGGAGGGCAAGTCACCCTACCCCTATATTCCGGCGTTCAATGCGTCGCTGTTCCTGTCGTCCAATGAGCAGGATGTTCTAAAAGCCATCGACTACAAATACCCGGCAGGCACGGTGCTGCCGTCCCCTGTGGTGGATGACGAGGACGATTTCGAGCTGCGTATTGCTTTCGACTTCGATGGGGTGATTGCCGATGATGCGTCAGAGCGGGTTTACAAAGGTGGTGAGCTGGAAGCATTCCATGCCCACGAAACCTCCAAGGCCCGCATTCCCCACAGCCCTGGCCCACTGGCTAACCTATTCAGAAAGCTGTCACTGCTGCAGCAACTGGAAGATGAGGCCCAGAAAGCCGATCCGGACTACCAGCGCATCTTGCGCACCGCCATCGTCACCGCCCGCAGCGCCCCTGCCCACGAGCGTGTGATTACCACCCTGGAACACTGGGGCGTGGATGCCAATGAGGTGTTTTTCCTGGGCGGTATGAAGAAAGACCGCATTTTGAATGTGCTGAAGCCCCATATGTTCTTTGATGACCAGCGCAGCCATCTGCAGTCGGATGCGGGGAATGTTCCGATGGTACATATTCCGTTTGGGGTGGCGAATCATGCTCAAAGCGACACGAATAGTCGCTAACAAGACTTGGCCTGCCGCGTCCGCTTCAGCCCCTGCTTGAGCGTGTCTTCAATCTCATCCCGCAACCAAGCCGGTTCCAGAATATCGCAATGCACCGCCTGAGCGGTAAGCCACCAGCGCAAGTCCTGGGTGTCGCCCACGGTGACGGCCATTTCGAAGGTCTGGTCATCAATCTCGGTGGTGATCTGATCAAATCCCAGTGGGGATTCGATCAGGTGGTTCAGCACCGGTTTGTCGCAGCGTAACTTCAGATACACCGGCTCATCGGATTTCAGAATACCCATGGCGCCGGAGTGGATGTACAAATCCAGATCAAAATCTTCCGGGCGCTCGATGAGCTCTTCCACTACCTCACCGGCCGTGGCCCTGTGCAACACCAGCTGGCGAACCCCTTCCCTGCCTTCGATGGTACCAATCAGGTACACGTTCGGGTCCCGGAAGATAAGCCCGAATGGATGCACCACAATCTCTTCCGGCTCCGGCCAGCTGCGAGCCTGATACGTAAGTTTGCACTGGTATTCCCGGAGCAAGGCTTCGGTGACCGCTTCCAGAACATCGACATCAACAGGCGGGCGCGCACCTCCTAACCCCCGATTGATCACCCTGACCCGGTCTGGCCATTGGCCCAGGGGGTTCTTTTCACGCAACAGCGTGCGGTGGGCTTCATCGAAGTGAGGCTTTAAGTGGGACAGCGCCCTTGGGGGCAGCATTGGTGAGAGGTAGGCCTTCGCCAGCTCAAACGTGAGTGCTGCCGGCAGATCCAGCGCCGGTATGATGTCCATGGTCGCATTGCGATCAAACGACCAGCGGTAAGGCCGGGAGTTTTCATCAACCAACAAAGGGAAATCTGCACTCAGCTTTTCCAGATCCCGCTGGATCGAGCGCATGGTTACCGAAAAGCCCTGCTCTTCCAGGCGGCTCGCCAGTTCGGTGGTGGTGATGGATCTTGGGTACCGGGGCACCATCCGGAGCATGGTGAGGTAGCGAACGGCAGTGCTGGACATGGCGGGATCTTTGTCTTTTCTCGAAGTCGACAGCTTAAGCGACACATTCTGACGCTACGTCATGCTAGATTCTTGTGCTGGTCAAGTAAAGCCAATGGCCAACTCTGCCAACGACACAAGGAACCCTGCCCTGAACAAACACAAATTTGCCGCCCTCCTGCTAGAACATGGGTTTACCCCAAAAACCTACGATTTCGACTCCACCATGCTGGGGTTCCAGCACGACATCTTTAATGCCCTGATCCACAACGACCCTGTGTTCAGCGAGCAATCATTCATTCGCGAGCAGCCCGATTGCCCCGATGCCCTATTGCGCTGCGAGCTCATCACCCAGTCAGAGGATCTTTCCGCAGCCGTTCAGCATTTCTATGCTCGATGGTTTGAGGAGCTTCGCTATTCGAATTCTGTGCTGGAGTTGCTCAATCTGGAGATGCACGAAGATGCCGCCAGCATTCACGTGCTAACCATCAGCAAAGCCAATGCGATGACGTTTGTCTTTAACATCCAGCGAGGTGCGTGATGATTCTGATTTTAGCTGCGTTGGGTGCGGTGCTCTGGGTTGTGGTGTCGATGCTGTGCATCAGCTATTTCAATGACCACGGTGTCGGTTGGGAGGAATGGGAAGCCTTCCCGGTGTGGTTAAAGATTCCGATTCTGGTGGTTGCGCCGGTGTTTTTTATTTCCTGGTGGGTTCGCTAAAAACACCTAACCATCGGCAGTGATAACCTCCTTATCGCCTACCGGCTTCAAGTCATGAGTACTCCGCACCGGCTCGCACACCAGCGGTGCAGAAATATGCGCTCGCATCAGCCCCCGAAAGGCATCCGTCTCGTGAAACTCAGGATCCAGCCACAAATCAAACTCTTCTGGCCGGAGCATCAGTGGAATGCTTTTCGGGTGGATATGGCTGAACCTCGGGTGAGGCGGCAGTGTGATGACGGTGAAGGAATTCACCTGCTCGTCCCCGAAATGCCAGGATTGCCAGAGCCCCGCCAGTGCCGTGGCCTCATTCTGCGGGTGAATGTTGTAAACCTGCTTACCTTTCCATTCGTGAAATGCGCTGACTGGAATAATGCAACGCTTGGTCGCATACACCTTTTTCCATAACGGACTGCTGGTCAGCCGATCGCTGCGGGCATTGAAGGTGTGAAATTTCGGGTTGGGCCGGAAACCATAGCCGTTCGGGTTCGGCTCAATTAATAGCGACCAGATCCCTTGTAGCAGGTACCGGTCATCCGCCGCTTCTATGACAAACTCACCGATTCCGCCTGGTGGTACATTGTGTTGAGGCCTGGGTGCAATGCCAGACAGCCCCAGTTGTTCCATCAGCGTTTGGACTTCCGGAGAGTCGCTTACGTTGTACCGTCCGCACATAGCTGCATCCTTGGCTGGCCTGTCTGGGGCAGTGTAGTCAAATCTTTACGGCTTAGGCCACCCACACTGTCGTATCGCTGGATTGCGCTGCCCCAACCTTGGATCGACCTATATCTACAAATATACCGGACAGGCTCTGTCCATATGAGAAAGTGCGTCAAGGCTGCACGATTGCCTCAGAGTCGCAAAGCGATCCGCATGATGCGTGGTCACTGGTAACCTTGGGTGGCGATACAGAGATGCACCATGAATGCGACTCAAAAGCAGAACCTGTTGAGCCATGATATCCAACGATTGTTTACCGTAGCGTTTTCGCAAGCGAAGTGGCCTCACACTGACTTTTTCGCCCCAGACGCCTAGCTCCTGACCGCTATAGGTGGCCAGAATGAGCTCGTCGAGACCGACATAGCGATAGACGTCCCCCACTTCGGGATTTCGGTACTTTCTCTGCCCGGAATGCTGATATTTTCGGAACAGGATCGGGGCACCGCTTTTAATCACCTCAAGCACATTGATATTGATGTCATACTGTTGCTCAATATCCCTTATGACCTCCAGGCTCTCAAAAAATCGGCCATCGCGGTGAATGGTAATCTTGCGTGGCGGTTCTCCATTATGGTGGTGGCGATACTCTTGAATGCTTTTATGCAGTAGGCTTTTCAGAGCTTCGTCTTCAAGGCGTTCGCCGCTTTGCAAATCGGCCAATTGCCAACCAAGCTGCGCCCCGTTGCAGGTAAACAAAAAAGCTGAGCCCGGTGCTCGCTGCGATACTCCACCCATGTCCAGACCGATGAACAGATCCACCTCACCCGGCATCTCACCCAGGCCACAAATCAAACCACCTCCTTTACTGAACACTCCGGCCGCCAGGTTGTTGTAATAGCTGTTTTGGTATGTCTTTGGGTTATGATCCGTGAGCATGAATTGGCAGGCCAACTTATGACGAAACGCCACATCTCTGATCGTCGCCTTGTCAACGGACCTGTCAATGGCAACCACTAACAGCGTATTCTCAGGCGGGGTATCAGCCAGTCGTTTATCCAACTCCTGGGCATCCTTCAGTGGCTTAGGTGTGGTCATACCTAGCCACTTAGGTAATGGACCGGCTGACAATCTTTGGCAGGATTCTCGCAACTTATAGAAGTGTCTACTCAATACATCTGACGTAACGCTGGTACCGACCGCTAGGCAAACAACCTGAGAACGGGTCATGCCGCGGAAAGCGCCTAGGGCTAATACTGCTTTTTCAGTGTCGCTGGTACGGCCATTGTGAAAGGTCAAACTGAATGGCGGACAGATATTATCCGCAGCATTCTCCAGCGATGTAACCGGCACAACCTTTGTCCCAAATCCCGGCAACCTCAGGCCCTTTACCATCCCGGCGCTGGCTTGCAGTCGATCAATGATCGGCCACTTTAGATCCCTGGCCATCCTATTGAGCAATGGGCTATCAATCTTCTGGAGGGTTTCAAAGTCAAACATGGGTTCCAGCAGCGCGCCCAGGTGATCAAATCTGTCCTTGCGCCCGTAGCTCACTTTAACTACATGGCTGGCCCGGACACTTTGAGCTTGCCCTGGGGGGATATGGCCCTTTTCTTCATGGTAGCTATAAAGGGTATGCGGCATACCAGGCACCGCTGAATTAACAGTTTTATCATTCGCCACTCCATGAAAATGGGCCACACCCCGCGGTCTACCATGGTCAGTGTAACGGTGACGTACACGCTTGATAGCCGTGAGCCATTCCGGACGTTTGTTGATCACCCAGTCGACAGTAATGCCATCCCGGGCGCATATTTTGTGGCGAAGCGTAAGTCCAAGAATAACCTTTCCGCACGGTAGAAGTTCCGGTATCAGTCGCAGAGTTTTGAACAAATCCAGATAAGCAGCCTTTGTGCTGACTCTGTCTGATGGATTAGTTTCTTCAAGCTCAACCCAGCCAGAGCTATTCCGAGATGCCTTCAGGGCTCGCCCATGAGAGGGGTTTCGATCCTTTGCCAGACTCAAGGCGGCGCGATAAAGATCCTGGTTCAGTAACCTTTCAATCGCAGCCCTTTCCCCTTCTTTAGCTGCCTCGAGTACCCCTTCTCCTTCAGGCTCAAGAGTGCATTTAAATCCATAGATTTCGATGTTGAGTATTTCTAGGGGTTGCAGGGTAACAACCAGAAAGAGACCCGCATCGGTTACGGGTTGCCAGTTGTTCTTGATTGATGTGAGCCTGGCCGCTTTTCGACTCTGCTGAGCCTGAGATTCGTTTTCATTGAGACCTGACTCAACGATCACGCGATAACGGTGAACAGAGACCTTGTTCAGGTCGCAATCAAGCCCCATCGCCAAAAGGCCGACCTGTTCCTGAGCTAACGCCATATCAGTGCATCCCTTTCGAATTAACTAGTCGTCCTGAGGATGCCGAAGCGCTGCCGATCATGCGATACTGAACAGATTTACAATCTGTCCAAATTTCAAGCAGACCCGTGTGTTTATATGGATGCAAACATCGACACAGCACTTACCTGGGAGCGCGTTGCTCAGTTCCACCTGATCGAAGTTGTTGCCCTTTGGGAAGGGCGTCTCACGACTAACCATCTTAAAGTGGCGTTTGCCATTGGCCGAAGCAAAGCTTCAGAAATCATCAAGTCATACCAAAGAGCGGTACCAGATAATATCCGTCACTGCAGCCAGACAAGGGGCTACGTCCTCGAACCGCAGTTTCGGCCCAGTTTCAGTCACGGTGAGGTACATGAGTATCTGAATTTGCTGCACAGTGAATCCATACACAACAACTATTTCTACGCCCTGCAAACAGGGCGAGCCCCAATAGACAGATTGCCATCCCTAACTCGCCCCGTTAATCCCGAGATCGTTCGCGTCATCTTGCAGGCAGTTCGTGAGGGCCAGCGTATCAATGTGTGTTATCGATCCTTCGCCAACCCTTGTGGCGAAGAGCGGCTGATTGCCCCTCACACACTGGTGTTTGCCGACGGTCGCTGGCATGTCCGGGCATTTTGCGAGCGAGACCGGGTTTTCAAGGACTTCATGCTACACCGGTTCGTCGATGTGCCCGATTTGGAAGGCGAACGCCTGGAGTTGGGGAAACCGTCCAATGATATTGAATGGTTTAAAGAAGTTGAGATGGTACTGACACCTAATCCCGCGCTGCAGCCGGAGCAACAACAACTGGTGGCTGATGACTACGCTATGGAGCCCGACAATACGCTACGAATATGGGTGCGTTCGCCCCTAGTAATGTATATGGCCATTGCACTAAAGATTGGTACGCCCGCACAAACCCGGGCTAACCCGAAAGCTCATCAATTGGCTTTGGCCAATCGGCATACGCTGAAAGACCTGATTCTCTGACCAACGAATCAATCGGCGTGAGCTACAAATTGAGGCGATCAACTTGTAAAAAATTACCGATGCTACTGGACGTCAACTAACTGTAGACACCGTTACTACCTTGAGTTTCAAGGCACTTTAACAACGGCTGCACCACTACTGCCCTTCTCGGCCCTCGAATTGTCTGTTCTAACTACAGGTTTTACAGGGCCCTCAAAAGCACTATATCGATCACCCCCTGGAAAATTTCACCAAAATCAGACCAAGGCTTGCAATCCTCAAGAAAAACACCATACTAAAAGATGTGATTTTTTGATGTCTCTTTTAATTGTAATTTTGAGGTAGTATTTATGAATATCTTAGAAAAACACTTCCCAGATCTGAAAGTCGGTAGCACAATCAAGCGTAGCGACCTCCACGAAGCAATCGGGGGACAAATCCGAAGCGGTATTAGCCCTTCATCTGTCGAAAAAATCGTAATGCTGTTTAGCACGCCAACCGCTGGCGAACAGTATGGCTACTACGACGGTTGGTTTCAGGATGGCTACTTCCACTATTGCGGTGAAGGTCAAGACGGCGACCAAATATTTCAGAGGGGTAACAAGGCGATCCTCGAGCACGAAAGGCTTGGCAAGGAACTGCATCTATTTCTAGGCACATCAAAAGGAAAACCCGTGTCTTATGAGGGACAGTTTAAGCTCGTCGACTATTACGAAACGGATGGACCGGACGGCAAAAAAGGGACAGGCGCCTTAAGAAAGGTTATCAAGTTTCGGTTAAAGCCTCTGAACAGGACCCCAGAATACTCCAAAGGCCTACCGATCATACCGGATGAAACTACGACTGATACCGTGCCTATCGAAAACAACCACACTGAAAGGGCTTACTACACTCCGGCCAAAGGTGAGGTTACTGCAGAAAGAAGGGAGTCTTCATTAGTAACAGAATACGTAAAATGGAAGAAGGAGAATGGAATCATTCTTGAACGCCTCAAAATAAAACCAAAAGGCGAGGAAAAACCTCTATTTACTGATATATTTGACCATTCTGACAACCTTCTAATAGAAGCAAAAGGCTCCACAGCAAGAGAGTATCTACGAAGTGCTGTTGGTCAGTTAATGGACTATGAGCGTTTCATTGAGTCAAGGCCAAGAAAAGCAGTATTAGTTCCAGAAATGCCACGCAAAGATTTATTAGATTATCTAAGACACTGCAACGTTGGAGTCATCTATCCTAGCCGCGATGAGTTTATTGAAGACTTAACACAGCTAGGATAGCTCAGCTACAGCAAGATGAAATGGAGGCAGGGTATTACGTTACCTGTCTCCAGTCTACGTTTAATCCGAATGGTCCACCCAGAGCGTTTAACCAGATCGCTTGAGTATCAGAACAAGACGTGGTGCTTGGAGAGGTTCGCGGTGTGCGTAATTCAGCCATCAGAAGGTGCTTTGGACTGGATTCGACGGTGGATTACTGACGATCGAAGGAAATAAACTTGTCTGCACAGTCACGCGTTATCATGGCATGGTGTATTTCGGTGAACGTCTAATTGAAAGGATTCGTCCCATGAGTTTGAAAGACCTAAATGATCCCAAGGCCGTCCTGGAGGCGATAGCCGAGTACGACCAGCTGGGACAAGAGGTGTTTCTAAAGCGTTACGGTTTTGGCAAAGCCCGCACCTTTGCACTTATTCATGGCGGGAGAAGCTACGACTCCAAAGCCATTGTTGGTGCCGCACACGGCTATCAATTTGGCACGCCATTGTCGTCTAAGCAGTTTTCCGGTGGTCTTGCCACCGTTGTCCCAAAACTCGAAGAGCTCGGGTTCACTGTGGTCGCCCTAGCGCTGGATGAACAAACGGCTTCGATACCGGAAGAAGTTCCCGATTCAGTCTGGGAGGGCGCTCGGAGGTCCGTTACTGTAAACCGTTATGAACGAAGCCCTGCAGCCAGGGCCGCTTGTATCGAACACCACGGCTCGGCTTGTCTGATCTGCGGCTTCGATTTTGCGCAAACCTATGGAGCGGACTTTCAAGGCTTCATACACGTCCATCATATTGTCCCGATCTCGAAAATCGGCGAGCAGTATGAAGTAGATCCCATTAATGACCTGATCCCGGTATGCCCGAACTGCCACGCAGCACTGCACTATGGCGGCAAAGAACAGAGCCCTGACGACATAAAAGCATTACTGCAGCTACCTCGCTCCACTTAACGGGTCACTTTACCCAGGGTAAAGCTGCCCAATCTGTCGTATACGCCGGCGACAAATGCCCACGCCGCATCGCATAGGCCGCAGACCCGGCCTCTCTGGCCATGTAGACCGTCGCCCTGGACTTCCTGTTGATGGTATCCATCACCGCCATCAGGCGTTCCGATCTGCCACTGTCTGGCGCCTGCTCCTGCGCGGCTTGGAAGAGATCCTCCTGAACACCCGACTCACCCACCAGTTCCCCCAACATTACGCCGGCCTTGGCGTAATCAAATCCTTCCCGATACATCGGTCTAAGCAGGTTCAGAGCCTGCTGCACAATAATCCGGGAGTCCTGGCTGGGCTGGATGAGCTTCACGCTGGCACTGCGTGAATACTGCGGCGCTGCGGTTTTGAACGGGTTGGTTCGGATGAACACCATCAGTTCCCCAGCATACTGCTGGCCTCCCCGTAGCTTCTCGGTCGCGCGAGTCGCAAAGTGCGCCACGGCTTCTTCCAGGTCGCTCAATTTCTGAAGGGGCTGACCAAACGATCGCGAGCACATGATTTGCTTCTTCGGGGCCGGCACATCCTCCCACGGAACACAGGGCACGCCATTGAGCTCCCGGGCGGTGCGTTCCAACACCACAGAGAACTGTTTTCTGAGCGTTGCCAGATGGGTATCCGCTAGTTGTAACGCCGTGACAATACCCATGGCCTGAAGCCTGGCACTGAGTTTTCGCCCGACACCCCAAACCTCCTCAACCGGTACCCGCACCATCAGCCGCCGTTGCCTGTCGGGGTCCGTCAGATCGACCACGCCTCCAGTGGCTGGATATTTCTTGGCGGCATGGTTGGCCAGCTTGGCCAGGGTTCGCGTCGGAGCAATGCCCACACAGACCGGTAAGCCGGCGTTCTGATACACCGTGTTCCTGACCTCTCGCCCAAAGTCCTCAAAGGACACCACCCGGTCAATGCCGGTCAGGTCCAGAAAGGCTTCATCGATGGAATAGACATCCACTTTGGGAGCCAGGGCTTCCAGAGTCGTCATCACCCGCCGGCTCATGTCGCCATAGAGGGTGTAGTTGGAGGAGAACACCTGGATGCCGTATCGGCGAATTTCCGGTTTAATGTGATGAACCGGCACGCCCATCTTGATCCCCAGCGCCTTGGCTTCTTTGGAACGGGCGACGACGCAGCCGTCGTTGTTGGACAGCACCACAACCGGTGTATGACGAAGATCCGGACGGAACAGCTTCTCGCAGGAGGCATAGAAGTTATTGCAGTCCACCAGGGCGAACACAGGCTTCCTCATCCGGCTTTGGCCTGTTCCCGATACAGCGCAGCCCCGAGAGCGGCAAAGTAATACTGAAAGGCGTCATTGATACGCTGGCGATGCTCGCCCTGCGGATACAGACCCGCCTTGGCTTCATCAGAGTGAACGGTTCCGTTTACCAGAAATCGGTTACGCGGCTGGCTGTCTTCAATGAAGGCTTCAAAGGCGCGAGCGCACAGCTCCTCCGGTTTGGCGTAATAAACCGTTTTCAAGTGCTGATCGGCCACCTGGGCGGCTCGGAACAAAGTGCTCGGCGCTGTGCCGCCCTCCGTCAGCATGATGGCCTGGAAGCAGGCGCCTAGCCGTTCATTCAGTGGGTGGGGTTTACTGCTTACGCTGTTCAGCCAGGCACTGGAAGCGAAGCCGCACGGTCCGGCATTCCGGTAAGCTTTGCCACCCATGTAGTGATCAAAGGCGTGAAACCATTCATGAGCGAGGCTACCCGCACCAGCGTTCTTGGCCAGCGCCAGTTGCCGGGTGGCGGGAATGTAGTGCGCCGCCACGCCCAACCGGCCGCCGATGCCATACTGTAGGCCCAGCGTGCTCCTCAGGGAGATCAATGGCTCCGGTCCTCGCAGGATCGTCATCAAATCACAAAGCGCCTGATAGAACCGGCCGGCTGCCCGGTCCCGCTCCTGAGGCGTCACCCAGCGTCCGACCTCGATGCTGCGAAAATCGAACCGTCGTCTTACGGTGGCAAAGGATACTGCCGATTCAGGTGTCATCCCTGCCCTCCCCGCTTGAGTGACCGGATGACGTTGGTGACCACCCCAAACACCTCCATCACCATATCGCCCTCGACGGTAATAGGCCGGTACGCTGAATTCCGTGGAAGGAGCCGAACGGGCGGTGGCGTCAAATGCAATTGCTTCACCGTCATCTCGCTTTCCAGGCTGGCGATGATGATGTCTCCGTGCTTGGCCCTCAGCGACCGGTCCACCACCAGGACATCGCCGGGATAGATGCCCGCCTCAACCATAGACTCTCCCTGCACTCGCACAAAAAACGTGGCAGCCGGGTGTTGAATACACAGCTCGTTCAGGTCAATGGTTTTCTCAACGTAGTCCTCCGCCGGCGATGGGAAGCCAGCCGAGACCCGTTCAAGAAACATCGGGATGTTCAGGCGTGAGACGGATTCGTAGTCACCAAGCAGAATGCAGGACATGCTTTACACCGGATACTGTTTGAATATACAGCATTTTGGCGAGACAATACGGTTGGGTCAACCCATCATTGGGCCTAGTGTTCTATACTCGGACTAGTGCAGCTGCCAGGAAGGCGGGAGGAGTCTGAGCCGAATCAACCTCTTTGTCGGTGAGGCTTCAATATAAACCGGATTTCCTGGTCTTTTTGGCGTAACAGGTGACCACGGGGGCAGCTCCAGATGTCTGTCCACCAGTAGTACGCCCTGCCAGCTCTCATTTCATTTGCCTTCGTGATCGCAACGTCTTGGACTTCATGGCCGCATTCCGGGCAATACACCGTAGCGGTTCCATCGGTTACCCAGTCATTAATCCGCTCTTCAACGAGGCCGAAATGGCCCTCCGGCAACCGACTCACCTTGCGTGTGTCGAAGGTGGAATTGGCGAGCCAGATTGGCAGCACCTCCCTCGCCGCTTGGGCACTGACGCTTTGAATCACCGTTCTCTCGGCGTCTTCCCTTGCCCAGGCCAACAACACTCTTGCCGGGACCGTCACGTCGCAGAAAAAGCCCTCATCCCGGTTCTCGGTAGTGGCAACCAGTATTTGTCCTTCACATCTGGGAAGTGTCGCCAGATGCTCTTGAATCTGGGCCTGCAGCTCGTTCTGGCGTTCTTCAGCAGCAAGCTGACGGCGATACGCCCGGGAAAACAGTTTTTTCAGGTAGTGCGGCATAGAGATCATAGTGTGGGTTGTTTACCGTTCCTTGGACATTGATCAGGCCGAAGCGGACTAGAAGGCATGCATTTACTCGTCGCCCACTACTCCTTCACTACCGGATAACAGGCATCGCCCCACAGTGTCTCGGAGTGATCCATCATGATCGTCAGAATGACGGGAACCAGTTGGCTCATCAAGGCCACACAGTCATGAACCTGCTCCCGGTTTACCTTACTGCCCCAAGTAGCACCGCCATGTATCAACTGATTTCGCAGGGTGTAGATCCGGCTAAGCGCAATGCCCAGTACCGTCGCGGTATCCTCTGAGCCCAAGGCTGACTGAGCGGCGACTTTTGCACGGGCAAACTGGTCCTGCCACTCGTCCTCACTGAGCTTTCCGTTCTGATGGTCCCAGAAGGGCTGAAACACAAAACGATTGCTGAGAAGTACCCGAATACTCCGGGGGAATTCTGTCCAGGTCAGCTCATCCAGCTGTTTGTCTGCATCAAGAGAGACTAACTTCTCCAAAAAACCACGGAAGGCGGTTTTCTCTGTCGTCCGGTATTCTTCGTTGATCTCTGTGGCATAGGCCGCGTTGAACGCAATCCACAGAAAGATGAACCGGCTATCCGGGTCATCCAGTTGCTCTGCTCGCTGTAACCAGCTCAGCGACCGATGAACCCGCAGGCTGAGATTGGCAGGGTAGCCGTCTCGCTCATCACGGTGGCGCTGTTTGAGAGTGTCGTAATTCATGGTTCGGTCCGTCCGTTCATCCAGTCCGGGTTTTCGGTTTCAATCCTTCACATGTTCCCGAATCAGCTTCAACGCTTCTTCCGTGTGCTCAAACCGATGGCTGCCGCCCTCAAAACTATGAACCGGAAAATAATCCCCAAGCGCCCTGACGGTGTCGTTCCACGGAATCAGTTCATCCCCCTGATCCAGCAACACAAGCCCGCTGCCATAGTGGGTGAAGGGATAGTAGCTTGAAACCACTTCGTCCGTCAGTTGATAGGCGTGCCCCTGATGATAAACACCCTGCCCTATCCAGGGCTTGAGAGTGTGACCGGGATCCATCACCGGGTTGATGGCGACAAACGGAATGCCGGATTCGGCACCCAGAATACCCGCCAACCATCCCCCCATCGAGGTCCCAACCAGAAGGTCCGGGTTCACTTGCATCAGTTTGTCCAGGCTATCTTCAATGACGTCTTCCGAGGCTTGAGTGTAATCGATGTCGTGACCATAGACAGGGCCAAGCTTCGCGAGCGCTTTAAGTTTGTCGCTGGTGGTATCGAAGCGGCTGGCGAAGCCATGGAGGTAGTATATTTTCAGCATTTCCTTCGCTCTGGACGCGATATTTTTTCTGACCTTAGCACCGTTGCCGGGTAAATGCCTGCTTCACTGCCTAGCTGCTTTCCTCACACACCATCTAATGAAAAAGGGGTGTGGCCGCCATGTGCTCACACCCCTCACTGTAGTTTCCATCAGCCTCATCCATGAGCTTCTATCGATGGCCGCCAATATGTGTTGTTTCCGAGCCGCCCAAAACCGATTGACTGGCGCTTTCGATAGGCCTTCCGCTGATTGTCAGCCATGGCACTCTGGGCATCGGCGTCCCGAACGTAGCGGGCAAGCGTCATCGCAGGGCTGACACCGTAGCGAGCACCGGGCGAGGCACAGGTCCAAATGTGCCGGAGTGCAAGAGCCGCATCAGGGTCTACCTTGTCAAGATAAGCCAGGCCGTAGGCGCAGGCCTCTAAAGTCATGTCGGCATGGTCGCACAACCTTGCAGTTGCTGTCGGCTTACCCCACGTATCATAGGTGTAGGTCTTGCCAATATCGTGCAACAAACCAGCGACGAAACCGAGTTCCTGAAGTTCTCGTGGCATGTCTGGTTCATTGGTCTTCGTCATGACCACTACGTTCTTCGCCACGTCCAAGGAATGAGCCAGCAGCCCGCCAGGCTCGTTATGATGGTAATTCCTGCTCGCCGGAGCTTTTAGAAAGACTTCCAGCCTGTCACGGCGCTCCAATACTCGCTTAATGAACATCTGTAACGGGGCTGACTGCAAAGACCGAACCGCAGCCACCAGCTGATCCAGTGCCTCCGGTCTCGGACAGAACGTCCGTGGCAAAGTCTGCAATGCAGGCAAGCCGGCAACGTCTGCCTGCAACGGGCGGCGGATATCGGTCAGCAGGATCTCACTTTCCTCCGCACCCACACACACCTGCCCTTTGACCACGACCAGATCCATGTGGCCCAAGTGCTCTGGAATCAATATAGAACCAATTACCGCCAGAACCACGATGTCGCTGGCACAGCTGCTTAACCGAAGTTTCAGATACGGAATGCCTTCATCATCAAAACAGGCAACACGCCCCGTCAGTCGGTAGGTGCCTTTAAAAGTTTCCTGCATCAACGGGCGTAGATCATTCAGTTTCATCACCTACCTCCTTATCGTTTTCGATGACCCGACTCTGAATCAGTCGCTCAAAGGCGCTGCCATCCATGCGAGTCAGGTTCGGGATATAGCGGGAATACACTTTAAACAGCATTTCCGTTGAGGAATGGCCCAGAGTGCGGGCGACCCATTCCGGGTTTTCTCCCGACGCGAGGAGTAGCGTCGCAGCTGTATGCCGGGTCTGGTAGGGTCTGCGTTTCTTCAGCTTGAGGTGTTCCAACAAAGGGTACCAAACACGCTTGGTCACGTTATTGTGGTCCAGCGGCTCTCCCAGCCGGTTACAAAATACGAACTTGCTGAGTTTGCCGGTTGCCTCGTACTGGGATTTGAGTGCCTGGTACACGGGGCCAAACATTGGAATTTCCCTTTGTGAGCCGTCCGTTTTTGTGTACTCGGTTTGGCCGTGGATAAGTGTTTCACGTACCAGGATTTCCCGCTTTTCAAAATCCACGTACTCCCACTTGAGGCCATCAACCTCCCCCGTTCGCATGCCGGTGTAAAAACGCACCAGGTAATAGTTGTGGTAATCCTCTCTGACCGTTTCGAGAATCTTTTCTACCTCATTCAGGGAGAAAGGCTCGATGTGTACCCTCTGCTGCTTGAGCGGCTTTATGTTCAGATAGGGATTCGTGAAGTCAAACCGCTCAGCCGCCTCCGTTAGAATCATCCGCAGGATCGTCATGTGGCTGTTGATGGTCTTAGGCGACATCAGGCCGTTTGCTCCCCTGCCCTTACGCTTCGCCATCTTGTTCCGGGCGGCAAGAATGTCGGCCTTAGTGATCTCGCCTACCTGCTTGTTCTTAAAAGCTGGTTTGAGCGAGCTTTCGAGAATGGAGATCACATTTCGAGTGTGGGAGTTTCGCCACTGAATTTTGCTTTCTGCAAACCATTGATCAGCAAAATCCGAAAACATAGGAGTATGCTCTCCAGTATCAGGCCCCGCTTGTACGGAACCATTAACTTCACCACTCCCTGTTTTCGGCTGAAATTTCTTAAGGTTCTTACTCTGCGGAAACTGCTCTGCATAATCAAATGAACCCACCAGAATGCTCGCTTCAACTTTCTGCAGGAGCGCTTCAACACGCTTACGATTCGCTGCCGTATTCGGCAACGCTGTCTGTTCGCGGCAGCGGTGTCCTCGGTACATAAAATCCAGGTACAGCTTCCCGGTTTCTTTTCGCACTCTCACTTTACCCATGACACACCACCCCACTGGCCATTGGAATGGACAAGTGCTCATGCTCACGAGCATTAACCAACATTTCTTTCTCAACCTCCTCCCAGAGGAAAAGAATCTTCCTGCGACCAAACGGCTTGATGTAGTGCTTGCCCTCCAACAGCACCGTGTCTTTTAAACACTGACGGATAGTTCTGCAGTCGTATTTGATACGACCAGCCAATTCTTCAGTAGTCAGGTAGGTGTAGGAATTTTCCATCGAATTGTTCCTTCTGTTGCGCTACTCTAGATCAACAAAAGACATTCCTCGTATCAGAATGTCACCCTAAATGGCATTTTAGGCAATAAAAGTACATTTGCAAGAACTTTTTGCCATTCTGGATGACATTTGTTCATTAAGGACGACTCAATTAATGATTAGATGCCACCTAGCCCGACTGATGGGCGAGCATAAAATGAAGATTGTGGATGTAGCTCGAGAAACAGGACTCAACCGAAATACAGTGACGCTTCTCTACAAAGAAACAGCCCAACGTATTGAGCTCGACGCGCTCGATAAGCTCTGCAAACTGTTTGAATGTGAGGTCGGTGATCTACTGGAATTTCAGAAAGACGAATAGATAGACAAGAAACCCATTTCATAGCGATTCCAAGGAAGGAGCCGGCCAAAGAATGCGGGAAAGCGGGGGCACGTCCGCCGCAGTTAGACTCTGTGCCACAAGAAGCCTTACGGTCACTTTTGGAAATGAGCCCAAGTTGGGGCTTTCACGTTTTGGCACAAATACGTCACATATTTGTCACAGGGATTTTCCCTCACCCCAAACGCAAAAAAGGCAGACCAGTAAGTTACTGATCTGCCTTTCTTTTATATGGTAGCGGGGGCTGGATTCGAACCAACGACCTTCGGGTTATGAGCCCGACGAGCTACCAGACTGCTCCACCCCGCATCAAACTGGTTGTTAACCAAGTCGCCTTGATCAACGTGGCGCGAATAATACGAGGTGAAGCGCCTTATGTCAAAGGGAATTACAACATTCCTGGAATTTAGCGCTCCAGAATAGCCGTAACACCCTGACCACCGGCCGCACAGATCGAAATCAAGCCGCGGCCGCTTCCCTTCTCTTCCAGCAACTTCGCCAGCGTCGAAACAATGCGCCCACCGGTGGCAGCAAACGGGTGGCCGGTTGCCAGGCTGGAGCCTTTCACGTTCATCTTCGAACGGTCGATGCTGCCCAGCGGCTTGTCCAGGCCGAGGCGTTCTTTACAGAACGCGGGATCTTCCCAGGCTTTCAGCGTTGACAGAACCTGAGCGGCAAAGGCCTCGTGAATCTCATAGAAGTCGAAATCCTGAAGCGTCAGGCCAGCCTTTTCCAGCATACGCGGAACGGCGTAAGCAGGCGCCATCAACAGGCCTTCTTTCTTATCCACAAAATCAACCGCAGCAACCTCCGAGAAGGTCAGCCACGCCCGAACTTCCAGGCCATTCTCTTTGGCCCACTCTTCACTCGCCAGCAACACGCAAGACGCACCGTCGGTCAGCGCGGTGCTGTTGGCAGCGGTCATGGTGCCGTTTTCACGATCAAAGCAGGGCTTCAGTGTCGCCAACTTTTCAAGCGTGGTATCAGGGCGCAGGATGTTGTCTTTATCCAGGCCCGCCAGCGGGGTGATCAAGTCTTCAAAGAAACCTTCTTCGTAGGCTTTCGCCAGCTTCTGATGGCTTTCGTAAGCAAGCTGATCCTGATCTTCGCGGGCAATACTCCACTCTTTGGCGGTGATCTGGCAGTGATCCCCCATAGACAAACCGGTACGGGGCTCCCCGTTGGTCGGAATTTCCGGAGCCAGATGGCTGGGGCGGAAACGGGTCAGAATTTTCAGGCGTTCTTTGGCGGTTTTCGCACGGTTAAGGTCCAGCAGGATCTCACGCAAGCCTTCGCCCACACCAATAGGTGCGTCGGAGGTAGTATCTGTACCGCCAGCAATACCGCACTCGATTTGCCCCAGGGCAATCTTGTTGGCTACCAGAATAGCGGCTTCAAGGCCGGTACCACACGCCTGCTGGATGTCATACGCCGAGGTTTCAGGCGCCAGGCCAGAACTAAGCACCGCCTCTCGGGTCAGGTTAAAGTCGCGGGAGTGCTTGATAACCGCGCCGGCAACCACTTCACCCAAGCGTTTATCTTGCAGGTTGTAACGATCCACAAGACCGCGCAAACACGAGGTCAGCATCTCTTGGTTGCTGATCTTACTGTATGCCGAGTTGGACCGAGCAAACGGCGTTCGGTTACCACCAATAACCGCAACGCGACGAATACCGGTGCCGGATTTCGCTGCTTTGGATTTGGTGCTTTTCTGAGCCTGTGCCATATCAAAATGTCCTGTATCACAATGAAGAGTCGAATAATTTGACGTTAGGCTGAAGTCTATCGATAAACCGGCGCGTCTCATTGGCAAGTCTGACAACACCAACACCGGCTTCAGTCAATCCAATAGGCTGAGGAATCCTTACCCTTTATGGCATTCTTAGCAAAACGCCCTAATAGGAAGCATGTATGTCTGACCTCTATCTCAAGCTCGTCAACACCCCCGTCGGTAAATCTGCCGCCCAATCGTTAGGCCTGCCTTCGCCTAACCCGTTGAAGCGCCTGAAGCGTGTCGACCAGCCTTATATTGAAGGCGACGTATTGGTTGGCGCCGGCTCCGGCGCAAAGGCGGTCGCCACATTAGGTGCCACACTGGGCGCCAGCCCCGCCAATTTGTTTCACGCAACCGGCCTGGACACTTTGGACGAATCCTCGAAACTAGGCAATAAAGCCGAAGCGCTGGATGTGACCGGCGAATTGAACGGCAAGTTCTCCGCTCTGGTTTTTGACGCAACCGGTCTGAAAACGCCACAGGAATTGCGCGCGTTGTACGATTTCTTTCACCCGACTATCCGCAAACTGGCCGCCAACGGCCGTATTCTGGTGATCGGACAAGACCCGCATACCTGCCGCAAGGCACCTCAGGCTGCAGCCCAGCAGTCGCTTGAAGGTTTTGTACGGGCCATGGGCAAAGAGATCGGCAAAAAAGGCGCCACCGCCAACCTGATCTGGGTGGCACCTAATGCCGAGAACCAGCTGGACTCCAGCGTACGCTTCTTCCTGTCGCCTCGCTCAGCCTATGTGTCAGGTCAGTTTGTTCGCATCGGAAAAGCCGACACAGCGAAAGCCACCAATCCGGTCGCACCTCTTGCCGGCAAAGTCGCACTCGTCACCGGCGCGTCTCGCGGCATCGGCGCATCCATTGCCGAAACCTTGTCTCGCGATGGCGCAACGGTCATTGGCCTCGATATCCCGCAAGCCCTGGAAGATCTGAAAACCGTTACCGATGCCATCAAAGGCAAGGCTCTGGCCTGCGATATCACTGACGAAAAAGCACCAAAGCTGATTGCAGATTTCATCGCCAAAGAAACCGGCGGTGTGGACTTTGTGGTTCACAACGCGGGCATCACCCGTGACAAGACGCTCGGCAACATGCCAGAGCACTTCTGGGACATGACCATTGCTGTCAACCTGACCGCAGAAGAGCTGATCGATGAAGAGCTGATGCACCGCAGCCTGCTGAACGAGAACGGCCGCATTGTGTGCATCTCGTCCATCAGCGGCATAGCCGGCAACTTCGGCCAAACCAACTATTCCTGCGCCAAGAGTGGCGTCATCGGATACGTGGAAGCCATGTCCAAGCAGCTTAAGGACGGCATCACCATCAACGCTATCGCGCCCGGCTTTATCGAAACGCAAATGACGGCCGCCATGCCCTTTACCATCCGTGAAGCCGGCCGACGCATGAACAGCCTGTCTCAGGGCGGTCAACCAATTGACGTGGCGGAAGCCATTGCCTGGTACTGCAACCCAGCCTCTGCTGGTGTTACAGGTAACGTTGTGCGGGTTTGTGGCCAGTCTTTGATTGGCAAGTAAAGCACGGTAGGCAAATCAAAGCCGGGTGACTTAGGTCTCCCGGCTTCTTTTGTGGCACGCTGAGATTTCTGAAGGCAAAAAAAAAGCAGATCCGATTGGATCTGCTTTTCTTCAAACCTGGTGGGTGGTACTGGGATCGAACCAGTGACCCTCGCCTTGTAAGGGCGATGCTCTCCCAGCTGAGCTAACCACCCGAAAAAGTGGCGGAGCGGACGGGACTCGAACCCGCGACCCCCGGCGTGACAGGCCGGTATTCTAACCAACTGAACTACCGCTCCGCATGACTCAGCCTATTCGGCTAAATCGGGTGCCAGACACTCGTCTGACTTACTGCTTAAAAGTGGTGGGTGGTACTGGGATCGAACCAGTGACCCTCGCCTTGTAAGGGCGATGCTCTCCCAGCTGAGCTAACCACCCACTTCGAGGCTTTACTGTTCTTCAAGCCTTAAGCAGTCACTTGTGCGCTTTTGGCGCTTGCTGATTCAGCGTTGCTGTCTCAACCAAGTGAGATGCGCATTTTAAGCATTTCTTCGTCGGTGTCAAACGTTTTCACGAAAAAAATCTAAACTTTTTCGAAACACCCTCAAGCCGAGCAATTATTAACCAAAATCAGCGACTTGAACCCAAACGGCGCAGTGCTTTAGGCGAACGCCTCAGTGTACCCACCAACGCTTCAAAAAATCCACCAGCCTCCGCCAGACTCTGCTTCTTTCCGTCGCTCACGCTCTTGTTCGAGCCGGGCATACTGCTCATCAAGCTGTTGCAGTTTTTGATCACTTTCCAGAGGCACCGCCCGGCCTCCTCCGAACGGCCAGTACCAAGGAGCCGACTCATACTTGCCCAGCTGCTTAAGCCGCTCAACCTCCAGCTCCCGCTCTTCTTCGAGGGCCGCCTTCCGCTTTTCATAATCGTCGTCTTGGTTTTCCTCGACGATAGACGCAGCGGCATGGTTCGGCGCCAGCAAATCACTGTTTAGAAACAACGTCGAAACAATCTCGCCGGGCCTCATGGCATAGCTTCGCGTCACCAACTGCAAATCACCGGACGCCAACGGATCATCGGGATCTAGTTCTGGGTGTAGCTCGTCCGGCTCGGTGAGTTCGTTATAGCGAAGGTAATAAATTTTGCCTGACTCAACATTGAGCGTGGCATCTGCAATCAAGCTGAGACTGAACGAACCCAGCCCCTCAAGCCCAAGCAAAGGACGACGCATCGCGATGTGCCGCTCGCCCGGCGCGACCTCAAGCCATGTAAAGCTGTTATTACGGATATTGAAATAATGATGGTCGTCGATATAGACACTGGGCGCTTCAATTTCATCGCCCGCCCATTCAGAGTCGGTACGGTAAAAATAGAGCAGTGCGTTATTCTGGCTCCACTCATCGGTATCGATGTGCACGAAGTTATGACCTGACACGGGGTGCAGAAAACCACCGACACTCTTACCAATAGATTGGTATACCGTACAACCGGACAACGCCACCACACAGCAAAGCATGGCGGCGTTCTTAACGAAAGGCACTCGGATTCTCATTGTTTTTCACTCTTCATCCCTTTTCGAGTTGCCTGATCATATCAACTGCTACCCGAGAGAAATGAGAGCTACCGCAAGGGATGAATACAAACCGTTACATTCAACCTCGCACAGCTTCGCCTTAAATCACTGCCCGCCAGCTCTGGACCGAATCTGATTGACCTCTTCAGACAAACGAACCAACCGGGACGTCAGCTGCGCCCTTGAAGCATCGATAGACGCGACCGCTTGTTTTAGTTCAGATATCTGGGTCTTCAATGCCCGAACGTCTCTACCGTCGGCTTGCGTTCCCGCTTTCTTTTCCAGTGTCGCGATACGAGCCTCTAAACCGTCCATGCTCAACTTCTGCTCTTGCTCAAAGCGTTTGATACGACGTTCAACAAGAGGCTCAACACCGTCTATTTTCTGTTCGACGGCCGCCAGTTGTTTTTCCGTGGCTTGATCGGCCTGTTCCAGAGATGCAATGGCTCCTTTCATGCGCTCCGCCAACTGAGCCACATCTCCGGCAATCCCGGAGCGAACTTTTTCCAGCTGCGCACCAAGATCTGTAACAGCTTTTCCTGCCCCCGCCAGCTGTTTCTCGAGGGCGACGATTTTTTGCTGCTGCTCGTTCAAGCGCTGCTTATTTTTCTCGTTCGCAATCACCCATAACTTGCGGATCTCGCTATCCGCCGTTTCCAGGCGCTTTTCATGACCGGCAATCTGCTGCTCTAACCGAGCCCCTCGCTCCTCCAAAGACTCTCCGGTTTCAGACAATTCACCCTCAAAGCGTGCCAGCGCCAGATTACTTTGTCTTGCCCAATAATCAGCGTCCTGAAGCTGCCCCTCAAGAGCCTGAATACGTTGCTCTTGCAGATACCAGCCCACCCCGGCGGCTGCAGCGACAAGCACCAACAGCACCCAAACCAGTGCAGTCCCTCCGCCGACACGGCCGCTGTCGTTGACCGACTTCGGCGACTTGGGACTTTTAGCCGGTTTTTCTTGTTTCACTCGTGGTTTTTCCGGTTCTCTTCGCTCGGCACCACCAAACGGTTCGTCAGCTCTCAGCTCATCGTCATCTGGACGAATGGGTTCCATTGCAACTCCTGAATACAGAGGGGGTTAATAAAGAAGATTAGATAATACGCTCGCCAATCAAAACGTTAAAATGAATAACCATACAGGTGCGTTGTTTGGCGGCACCCCCAATCTTGCATGGCGGGGGGCCAATCCATACAATGGCCGGCTTTCCAATTATCACAGGACTGTTGCTTATGCAGCCGCTTGTAGGTCTTATCATGGGCTCGAAATCTGATTGGCCCACCATGGAACACGCCGCCGACATGCTCGACAAACTCGGCGTGCCTTATGAAACACGAGTCGTCTCTGCCCACCGCACCCCCGATCTTTTGTTTGAGTACGCGAAAACGGCCTCGGATCGTGGCCTGAAAGCCATCATCGCAGGCGCAGGCGGCGCTGCGCACCTTCCGGGCATGGTTGCGTCACAAACCTCCTTGCCCGTTTTGGGCGTGCCGGTTCAGTCCAAGGCGCTGAACGGTCTGGACTCACTGCTCTCGATCGTACAAATGCCGGGGGGTATCGCGGTCGGCACACTCGCCATCGGCAAAGCCGGTGCCACGAACGCCGGCCTGTTGGCCGCCCAGATTATTGGCACCTTTGACGACAAGGTTCGCAAAGCGGTTGACGAATTCAGGGCAACTCAAACTCAGACCGTGCTGGACAACCCTGATCCCAGCGATCAGTGATGCCCACTCCAAAACCTTAAGAGGCAGGAGCGTTCGAATGAAAATCGGTGTACTAGGAGCTGGTCAACTAGGGCGTATGCTGGCGCTTGCCGGGTATCCGCTAGCCAAAGATTTTGTCTTTTACGACATGTCGGGAAGCCCCAGCGCTGGCCTTGGCGAGACCATCGTAGACCGGAACGGCGAACAGCTGGAAAACTTTCTTTCAAAAGTAGACCGCGTCACCTACGAATTCGAACACTTGCCGGTGGATGTGGCCGAACAGCTGGCACAGCACAAACCGGTACACCCCTGCCCCCGTGCGCTGAAGGTATGCCAGAACCGGGAAGAGGAAAAAACATTGTTCGGCCAGCTCGGGATTCCAACGCCCGAGTGGAAAACCGCCGACAGTGCAGAGTCACTGAAAGCCGCTGCTGAAGCCCTCGGTTGCCCGGTTGTCGCCAAATCCATTACTGAAGGTTACGACGGCAAAGGCCAGGCGGTACTGAGAAGCCCGGAAGACGCCGAAGCCGCCTGGGCATCCATCGGCCACCCACGGGTTATGGTCGAGAAGTTCGTTAATTTCAGCCGCGAAGTATCGCTGATTGCCGTGCGTTCGGAAGACGGTGATGTCGCCTTCTACCCGATTGCCGAGAACACCCACCACGAAGGCATTTTGCGCTATTCCATCGCGCCTGCGCCCGGGTTGCCGGCCCATGTTCAACAAGACGCCGAGCGCTACATCAAAGCACTGCTTAATGAATTAGAGTACGTGGGCGTGCTCACTCTGGAATTGTTCGAAACAGCGAAAGGCCTGGTTGCCAACGAGATGGCGCCCCGGGTTCACAATTCCGGTCACTGGACCATTGAAGGCGCCATGACCAGCCAGTTCGAAAACCATATTCGGGCGGTCAGCGGGCACGCACTTGGCAGCGTCGAAGCTCGAGGACTGAGCTGCATGATCAACATCATTGGCGAGCACGGCGACATTGAGCGCATTCTTGAACTACCCTACGCTCACGTCCATCTTTACAACAAAGGCGAGCGCGCCGGCCGCAAGCTCGGGCACATCAACATTCTGGCGGATAGCTACGAAGAACTGGTCTGGCGCGTGAAAAACTGCGCGCAATTCCTACCGGGCAGTCCCGATTTTACGTGCAGTCTCACAGCAAAGGGTTGAATTAAAACAATTCGCCCTTATATTGCTGGTACGCACACTCATAAACAAAGAGAGAAAGGGAGAACGACCTCATGGCATTTGAACTTCCCGCACTGCCTTACGAAAAGAATGCTCTAGAACCGCACATGTCCCAGGAAACTCTTGAGTTTCATTACGGCAAGCATCACCAGACCTACGTAACCAAGCTGAACGGCCTGGTTGACGGTACTGACAATGCGGACAAGTCTCTGGAAGAGATCATCAAGAGTGCCAGCGGCCCTCTGTTCAACAACGCAGCCCAAGTTTGGAACCACACGTTCTTCTGGAACGGCCTGACGCCTAACGGCGGCGGCGAGCCAACGGGTGCAGCTAAAGAAGCCATCGAAAAGGCGTTCGGCTCTTTCGATAACTTCAAGAAAGAATTCAACGACAAAGCCGCCAACAACTTCGGTTCAGGCTGGACTTGGCTGGTCAAAAAGGCCGACGGCAGTGTTGAAATCGTCAACACCAGCAACGCCGAAACGCCGCTGACTGGCGCAGACAAGCCGGTTCTGACGGTCGACGTGTGGGAACACGCCTACTACATCGACTACCGCAACAGCCGTCCGAACTACCTGGAAGGCTTCTGGAAGTTGGTTAACTGGGATTTCGTAAACGAAAACCTGGCATAATTCAGCAGCTGAGTCTGGCAGCGAAGCCCCTTCCGCTGCCCAGAAACAGAAACGCCCGCCCGGAATTTCCCGGCGGGCGTTTCTGTTTTATGACATTGATCAAACTGCAACAAATCTATACACGCGCTTTCAAGACATAACGGAAATTTCAGGCATACTCGGTGGCGTCAAAATCGGCTTCAACCATACTCTGTTGTGGGTGCCGTCCGGACGAACCAACACCCCCGATACCCATGACACATGAGCTGCAATGATTGGCATGACGAAAACGCTTGAAGCAGAAAATCATCTGGGATCCCGAATCCTGCGATGGGTGCTGGCCGTTGCGTTAATCACCGGGCTCGCCGTCAGCACGGTTCAGGTTGCTCTGGATGCAAAGAGGGTGTCGTCGGAGCTCAAACAGCAGGCAGAACAAACCCTTGCCATGGTCTATGATGCAGCCACCCAAGCGGTTTTCAGCATTGACGAAACCCTGGGGCAACAGGTTGTGGACGGGCTTTTCGCTCTGGAGCCTATTAATCTTGCGCGCATTTCCCATCTCGATGGCAGCGAGCTAAGTAGCCGCAAACGCTCGCCTAGCAAACTGGGCTTTCGCCCTATTACGGATCTTATTTTCGGCAAGGTCTGGGTCTATCGGGAAACCCTTAAACGCAGCGATAATCCAACCGAGCCATACGGCTACCTAGAGATACACCTCGACACCGCACACGATGCCGAAATCTGGTTAATGCGAGGGCTCACGACTTTTGCATCGGGCATCGCCATCGCCTTGATACTCGGATTGGCACTTTTCATCCTTTTCCACTGGCTGCTGGCCAGCCCTTTGCTCAGGATCGTGCATTCCCTTAAAAAGGTTGATCCTGATTACCCGGACCAGTACCTCCTCAGCGTCCCTAAAGGTCACGAGACAAACGAACTCGGAGTCTGGGTTAACGCCACCAACAACCTGCTGGTTGCAATTGCCGAAGGCCAGCAAAAACACCGCGAAGCCGAGGATCGGGTTAATGAACTTGCGAGAATTGATACGCTGACAGGCCTACCCAGCCGGGATGCTTTCTTGGAGGACCTGCAGAAGATCATAGAAACCTCCAAGGCCAGGGGCATCTCCTTCTCACTGACCGTGTGCGGCATCGATGATTTTAAATCGGTGAACGAGCAATGCGGCTTTCGCACCGGTGATCTGATTCTGAAATCAGTTGCCAGCCGGTTAAGCGCGAATTTCCCGACAGATCGTTTCGCTCTGGCTCGTTTGGGAAGCGACCAATTTGTCATTGTCGAGAAAAGGCTTCGCGACAACTTTCACGCTGCAGAAACGGCAGAAAAAATATTGTCCATCGTTGGCACCCCGATCGACGCTGGCAGCCACCGCATTGCCATGACATCAACGCTGGGCATTTCGATCTTCCCGAACGATGCTGCCGAAGCCGACCGGTTGCTGCAAAGTGCAGAGCAAACCATGGCACTCGCGAAGCAGAACAGTCACACCCGTTTTCAGTTTTACATTGCCAGCATCGATCAGGAAATCCGTGATCGCAAACAGATGGAAAAGGACCTCGCTCAAGCCATCGAAAACAAAGAGTTCCATCTCGTTTACCAGCCCCAAATCAACCTGGAAACCAAACGGGTTATTGGCGCAGAAGCCTTGCTTCGCTGGAAGCACCCGGAGCGCGGTTTCGTATCCCCGGACAAGTTCATTCCCATTGCCGAAACCAGTGGGCATATCGTCAAAATAGGCAAATGGGTACTGGAACAAGCATGCAAGCAGGCTGCCCTCTGGGCGGCTACCGGCTCCCATCTCAGAATTGCCGTGAACCTGTCGGCGGTGCAGCTGAGGCAGAATTCCATTGTCGAAGATATTCTGTCGTGCATCGCCCAATATCAGGTTCCGCCCGGCCGGCTGGAACTGGAAATCACAGAAACCAGCTTTATGACCAACATCACCGATGCGGTTGCAAAACTGCACCAACTGCACAGGGCCGGCATCAGCATAGCGGTCGATGACTTTGGCACCGGCTATTCATCGCTGACCTACTTGAAGAAAATGCCGGTACAGCATCTGAAGATCGACAAACAATTTATCCAGGATCTTCTGGCCAACGAGGAAGATACCCGGATTGCCAACACCATCATCGATCTCGGCCGAAGCCTGAACCTGACCGTTATCGCAGAAGGGGTGGAAACGGAAGAGCAAGAGCACTACCTCACCCAGCGAGGCTGCAAAGTGGCCCAAGGGTATTTGTTCAGCAGGCCTCTATTGCCCGATGATTTCGAGAAATTTGTAAAGACTTTCCACGCCAAGATCGTGGAAAATAACGCCTAAACACAGTTCGAGGGTTAAGCATGGGAATGACAACAGTCATCGGCCTTGTGGTGATCGCGGTCGTCGTGATCTATCTGGTTTTCATCTACAACAATCTGGTATCACTGCGTAATCAGTTCAAAAACGGTTTCGCCCAAATCGACGTACAACTGCAACGGCGACACGACCTCATCCCCAACCTGGTAGAAGCGGCCAAGGGTTACCTGGATCACGAGAAATCCACGCTCACCCAGGTCATGGAAGCGCGTAACAATGCCGTTAGCGCCCAGAAAGACGCCGCCAAAGACCCTGCCGACAACACCAAGATACAGCGACTGGGCAGTGCCGAAAATCTTCTCACCAAGGCTCTGGCCAACTTCTACGCTGTGTCCGAGAACTATCCGGAACTGAAAGCCAACGAAACCATTCAACAGTTGATGGAAGAGCTGTCCAGCACCGAGAACCGGGTCGCCTTCGCACGCCAAGCCTACAACGATGGCGTAATGACCTATAATATTTTCCGCGAGAAGTTCCCGAACAACATCATTGCCGGTATGTTTGCCTTTAAAGAAACCGCCCAACTTCAACTGGAATCTCCCGAAGCCCGTCAGGCCCCGAAAGTCAGTTTCTGAGGCCTGATTCATGGCAGCACCCGGTTTTTTTCAGCGCCAGGCTCACGCCCGGCGCAACACCACGCTTCTTGTTGTCCTGTTTTTGACCGCCGTCGTGCTGATCACACTGGCGGTCTGTCTGGTCGGCTATCTGGTTACCCGAAGCGAAAGCTCCCCCCTACCCTTTCATCATTGGCTACTGTCTTCGCACGGCATTACCACCGCAGCAGCGGTCGTCGTTTTGATCGGAATTGGCTCGCTAGTACGCTGGGCAGACCTGGCCGGGGGCGGTTCGCGCGTGGCAAAAATGGTCGGGGCACGCCTGATCGATCCGGACACCCGCGATCCCGACGAACGCAAACTGCGCAACATCGTGGAAGAAATGGCCATTGCCAGCGGTGTTTCGGTGCCCGAACTGTACGTGATGGACGGTGAAACCAGCATCAATGCTTTTGTGGCGGGCTACAGCCCGGGTGAAGCCGTGATGGTGGTCACCAAAGGGGCTCTGTCGCAACTAGACCGGGACGAACTCCAAGGTGTGGTGGGACACGAGTTCAGCCACATCCTGAATGGTGACATGCGCCTTAACGTGCGGCTGATTGCCATTCTTGCGGGCATTCTGATGATTGGCCAAATCGGCCAGTTCCTCCTGCGAGTGGGCTTCTACAGCAGCGCCACACGAAGCCGAAATAGCGATAATCGCGCACAATTCGCCATGGGCGTTCTGGGCCTCGTTCTGATGATTATCGGGTACGTAGGCGTATTCTTCGGCCGACTGATTCAAGCCGCGGTGTCACGCCAACGAGAAATGCTGGCAGACGCGTCTTCGGTACAGTTCACCCGAAATCCGGAAGGCATAGGCGGGGCGCTGTTCAAGATTGGTATGACCAGCGGTTACCTCGACACCACCAGCCATGCCAGCGACATGAATCACATGTGCTTCGGTGAATCGGCACGGATGAAATTCAGCTCGCTGCTGGCTTCACACCCGCCCGTCAATGAACGCATCAACGCGATACAACCCGGATTATTAGCGCGCCTTCGAAGCCGCTTGAGAGATACCGAGCCGAGCGCAAAGTTGCAAACAAATACACCGCAGCCAGAAACGGTTCGATTCGCCGATCTGGCCAATCAAGTGACGGGGCCTGCGCGTGGTACACCAGGTGCCCGGCTTTCTCCGTTGCGGTCCTCGTTCAATGAAACCGCACCCCAACCAGCCAGCCAGCTATCCTCTCGGGTGGGCACCGTTACGCCAAAGAGCGAAGCCTTTGCAGCCGATCTTTTGCAGCAACTGCCGGCTACTTTCCGAAATCTGCTCTACACCCGGGCCGGCGCCATCCAGCTGTGTTATGGCTTACTGACCTACCATCTCCCCGCCAACGAACGGGAGCGCTGTTTGGCACTCCTGCCCGAACACACTCTGCTGGGGGAACAGCGGGACATACTGACCAAGTTGAATCCCACTCTTATAGCATTAGGTGAAGCCGCCCGATTCCCGATTCTCGAATTGGCGATGCCGGCGCTGAGAAAATTAGATTCCGACGAGCGTCGTCTACTACTAAACAACGTTCGAAAGCTGGTCGCTGCCGATAAACGTTTAAGTTTGTTTGAGCTGGCACTAAACACGTTCTTAAGCCGGCACCTGGCTCCCAACGCAGAGCAGGCGGTGCCTGTGAGGCACAGAAACTATCGCTCAGTAAGAGCCGACATTGAATGTGTTGTCGGGCTATTCGCCCGCGCTGGCTCCCCTTCCGAGCAAGATGCAGCAAAACTTTATCAGGAAGCCATCGCAGGCTTCTTCTCACAGCCAAACCAGCCGCCGACCCCATCAGTCTCTATCAAAGAGCTTCAGGCCGCCCTAGCCTCTCTGAGCCGGTTGTCGCCCTTATTGAAGCCCGGCATCATCGATGCCTGCGGTCATTGCATCCTGCATGATGGCAAGGTGGAGGTGCGGGAATATGAACTGATGAGGCTGGTAGCCGATCAGTTGGACTGCCCCATGCCGCCGCTGTAAGTGCTCTGAAAACCATAAGCGGGCCGGGTATCGTAAAGGCCCATTGGTTTAAGTCACGCGCCCATTGCTTGCATTAGTCGCGTGCTCTACTGGCCGCAAACACGCTTCGGCCGAGCCAGCCCCAGAGCTCCCGGCAATCCCGTTCGCTGCCACGGACTATAAGACGACGCGCTTCCTGTTCCCTGTCCGGATCGCTGTCACCGGTCCAGATCTCGGTCAGGCTGAGGACGCTGGCCTCCACGACGAGCGTTAATTCGTGCCCCGGGTCCTCTCGGCAAAGATCAATCTCTCCGTTGCTCACAACCAGCCACCAATGCCGCTCACGCAGTCTCGCATCGTTCAGGAAAAAGTGGATGACTACGCGGCGCTCAGCGGGAAATTTGTCACACTGTGCGAAACGGCGGATATCCCACATCAAGAAACCGGCATCAAGCTGATTCGCCTGCAACCGGCTACCAATCCACTTCGCCCCCCAGTGACCAATAGCCAGGATAATTGGACGCAGCTCTTCGCCCGCTGGCGTCAGCTGGTATTCAGGGTTACTGTCGCCCTGAACCCGCTGAAGTACGCCCATTTCCTCTAGCTTTTTCAAACGTTGTGCCAGAAGTGTACCCGACATTCTTGGCAGACCCCGACGAATCTCATTGAAGTGGGTGCTGCCACACAGTAGTTCCCTTACCACCAACGGAGTCCACCGCTCGCCCAATATCTCCGAGCCCCGTGCCACGGTGCAGTACTGTCCATAGTTGGTCATGAGTGTTGACTCCTTTGTAGAAATTCCGGCCCCAAGCTTTCATATTAGCCCTTGCAGACATCGGTCGCTCCATTTTCTGGACTATCGCGCCCGCACATAAGAGGGAGACAATAATCTCAGGCTCAGCAAACCGCAGGGTCATTGCTTGGAAAAGGAACGACACTATGAGCACTGAAAAGACTGATGTGATGTGCATTCCTACAGCCCAGCTTGCGCGTCACCCACGCGAATACCGCTGAAGAGGCAAGGGTCATGACAAAGATAGCGATAGTTCAGGAACCCCCGGTTTTTCTGAACCGGGAAGAGACCATACACAGAGCCGTGCAACTGGTTAAGGACGCGGCTACCCAAGGCGCCGAACTGGTGGTGTTCTCGGAAACCTACATTCCCGGTTATCCCGCCTGGATATGGCGTTTGAAACCGGGCGGAGACTGGGGCTTATCAGAGCAGTTACATAGCCGTCTGCTGAACAACGCCGTGCAAATCGGATCTGACCAGTTGCGCCCCCTACTGGACGTTGCGAAGGAGATGCAGGTGACGGTTGTCTGCGGCATCGAAGAGCGCGACGAAGATACCAGCCGGTCCACAATCTACAACTCGGTGCTGACCATCAGTCCGGAAGGCACCGTGCAGAATTGCCACCGCAAACTCATGCCCACGAACCCGGAACGCATGGTCTGGGGCTTCGGCGATGCCAGCGGTCTGAAAGTCGTCGATACACCCGTTGGCCGGGTGGGTTCTCTGGTGTGCTGGGAGAACTATATGCCGCTGGCGCGCTATGCGCTGTTCGCCCAGGGCATCGACATCTACATCGCGCCGACCTATGACAGCGGTGACCGCTGGCTTCGCACCCTGCAGCACATCGCCCGGGAAGGCGGGTGCTGGGTTCTGGGTGCGGGCAACGTGTTGCGTACACGTGACCTGCCTGCGGACTTTCCAGAAGTCGATCGGTTATATCCCGACAAAGAGGAATGGATCAACTCCGGTGACTCGGTGGTCATATCGCCGGCCGGGGAGATAGTGGCAGGCCCAATGCGGCAGGAAACCGGGCTGCTGCTGGTTGAGATCGATGTGAGTGAAGTGAGCGCGGCAAGGCGCAGCCTTGACATCGCCGGTCACTACGCCCGACCGGACATTTTTTCACTGCAGGTGAATACCCGGCAACAAAGGCCGGTCAGCTTCAACGAATAGGATCGACGAATTCCCTAACACGAACCAGTAAGCTGGAGGTGTATCATGAACGAACAAAATTCCTGGGACGGATGCTGCTTTTGCGGCGCTGTCCGGTTAACCGTAAGGGGCAACCCGGAAGCCATGGGCTACTGTCATTGCGACTCCTGCCGACATTGGTCGGCGAGCCCGGTGAACGCCTTTTCCCTGTGGAAGACTGAAGCCGTTACCATTCAACAGGGTGAGGCCAACATTGGCACTTACAACAAGACGCCTGAAAGTTGCCGAAAATGGTGCAAAATTTGCGGTGGCCACTTGATGACCGAACACCCGTCGATGGGTTTAACGGATGTCTATGCCGCTATCATCCCCGGGTTCTCATACCAGCCTGGGGTACATGTGCACTATCAGGAATCCGTACTGCCGGTGCATGACGGACTCCCCAAACTAAAGGACATTCCCGAGGAAATGGGCGGTACTGGCATTCACATGGCGGAGTAATCTTAGGGACCGGCGGAAGGAACATGCTCGTTCCTACTTGGTGGTCCTTGTATTACGGTCACTTTAGGCCTGAGTAATACTCGGCCCGGCACGGCTCGCAAGCCACGAAGTGTGCCGGGAACGGGCTTTTTGTTAACGCTCAGCGATTAATAGCGGCGCCCATCAAACAGCATCTCTACAGCCGGCTCAGCCTCGGGCTCCGGGAGGCCCAGCTTCTCGCGAACCTCCAGATTCACATCCCACAACCGGTTGAACTTCTGCAGAGTCGCTGCTGTCGCATCTTGCTTTCCAAGCATGATGGTCGGGCGCAGGAACACCAGCAAATTGCGTTTAACACGGCTTTCACTCTCCGAAGAGAACAGCCGGCCCAGATATGGAATGTCGCCCAACAGCGGCACCTTGCTCTTGTTCACCTGGTAATCGTCTTTGATCAGCCCACCCAGCACAACAGTTTCGCCGTCGTCTGCCAGTACCGTGGTTTTGATTTCCCGCTTATTGGTAATCAAATCGGAAGCTCCGGTTACTGTCGTCGCCGAAATATCCTCGGTAGTCTGTTCGACCACCATGCGCACCAAACCATCGGCACTAATGGTCGGCGTCACTTTAAGTGACAGGCCCACGTCGCGCCGCTCTATGGTGGTGAACGGGTTGGTTGTCCCATCGCCGGTGACGGTAGATTGCCCGGTACGGAACGGCACGTTCTGGCCCACAATGATTTCGGATTCCTGATTATCCAGAGTAATGATGCTCGGCGTAGACAACAGGTTTGCCGCCGAGGCTGAGGACAGTGCCTGAATCAACACACCCCAGGTAATGCCATTTTCGTCACGATTGCCTGCGCCAACAGTGACACCACCGCCCAACTGCGGAACCACATCGCCCACCAAGGCACCGATCACCGAGTTTAAGCCAACCATGCCTGAACCGCTGGTAAGGTTGGTGCCCAGCACCGGCAAAGAGGAAGCAGATTCGTCGCCGGCCGCTAATTGAACACCCAACTGGTCACCCAGCTCGTCACTGATCTCTACAATCGCCGCTTCAATCATCACCTGAGCACGGCGGACGTCCAACTGAGAGACAATCTGTTCCGCTTCCTGCATCAAGGACGGATCGCCACGAACCACCAAAGCGTTCAATCCCTCATCCGCGAAAACAGCAAAGTTATTGTTCGGGTTACCGGATCCGCCGCCTGCGCCGCCGGAACCGCCACTTTCTTTAATAGCTTCACCCATCACGCCTTTGAGAATCTCAGTCAGGGTTTTTGCATCGGCGTGGCGTAGGCGGATGACTTTGGTTGTGCCGCCGCTTGCGGAGGGCTGGTCCAGTTTGCGGATCAGCACTCGCATCTTTTCACGGAAGACTTCGTCGCCGCGCAGAATCAGGCGATTACTGCGTTCATCGGCCGTCACATTGTATTTTTTGGCTACATTGTCGTTACCGGCACGGCCCAATTCACTTGGCGCCAATTCCTGCAGCAACTTCACCATGTCGCCAACCCAAGCTTCACGAAGTTGGATGACTTCCACCTCAGAACGGGAGGGGCTGTCGAGCTCACGAACGATCTGTTCGATGCGTTGAATGTTGGATGAGTGGTCACTCACGATCAGGGCATTGGCCGCCGCCACTCCGGCCAAATGCCCGTATTTAGCAACCAAAGGGCGAAGAATCGGCACCAACTCCAGCGCATTGGCGTTATCAATCTGGATAACCCGGGTAATCAGTTGTTCAGAGGGTGTTGCGTTAAACCGATCCAGTATTTCAGCGGATTGTTTAGCATCCACCTGTTGCACCACTTTCACGACCTCTTCGCCAGGAATGGCAGTAAAGCCGTGCACGTTCAGTACCGCCAAAAAGAGATCGTAAATTTCGTCTTTGTTCATCGGTGCGCTCGACAGCACCGTGACTTTGCCCTTCACTCGCGGGTCTACCACAAAGCTGTAGCCCGTGATGTCCGCAACCTGGGTTACGAAGGCCCGTATATCGGCTTCCTTGAGATTCAGCCTCCAGGTTTCTTCCTGCGCCTGTGCCACCGCCATTAACGGCAGTAGAAGAACAAATAAGAGAGCCCTGAGGATGTTTGTTTTATGGTTATACATCTGGCGGTGTCGTCCTGTATTGAATTACCCGGTCAGTTACGCCATTGCTCGGGAATGGCGTAACTGACCGTGAGTAGACTTCCGTTACGTTCTATTTCTATATCCAGCCTTGGCTGACTGCGCCATTCGTCAAACAGCGCTTTATCCTGTGCGAAGTCGCCCAAGCGCTGGCCGTTCAGAGCGGTGATCACATCACCGGGCTTCAGATTAACGGCATTCAACATGGCGTTCGAGCCATCGTACACATATCCGGATTGACCATCGTCGCTCGCCGGACTCAACCCGTAAGCCCTGAGAGCCGCGGCCCCCTGAGTATCCAGCTGAGCCCTGGCATTGGCCAGAAAGTCATCAGGAGAGCCTGCTGGCCGAGATGGCTCTTCCGGCGCTTCAGCCACAATTCCTTCAACGCCGAGAACCTCTTCAAAGGCCAGCGATTCGTAACGCCCGCCCCGTCTTATCAAGATTCGCGCTGGTTCAACCTCGGCAAGTTCCGCATTGCCCGGCAATGTATCGCCTACGCGGTAGTATTCAGTTTCTCCATTGCTTCCGGCAACTATAGCACCGGAGTCTTCCGGACGCTGCCCTATCAACACCCCTTCCAGGCGTAATCTCAGACCTGTTTCCGGAGCGGTTTCCCGAATCACGTCCGCCACCCCCGCCTGAGACTCGGACCGGCCAAACATTTCATAACCGGCAATGGGGGCCAGATCCCCCCCCCTTAAAGTACCCTGCGCCCCGGATACCTGCCCATACAATTCGGGCACCGGCTGATCGGGCCAGACATACCACCAGGCCATACGTGCAAGCTCTACCCCCAGGTACACAACCAACAGAACGAGAAGCAGGTTCGCCAGCGAGCGAGACAGCCGTTCTTGTGTTTTTACGGGGAAGCCGGACATGTTAAAGGCCTCCCGGCAATAGAGGTTGCTTCACCCGGAACACCACATCACTGGGCTTGCTGTTGCCAGACCAAGGTTGTTGTGCCAAATCAACCATGCGCTTGTACACACGAATTTCCATCATGCCATTCCAAAGAATGCTGGCATCCGCTGCGGGGCCGTCACCGCCCTGCTCCAAAATATCCAGTGCAACACCGCCTTCAACAGTATCCAGGTTGGCTTGCATCGGGGGGAAGCGGGCCTGCCCCGTCTGGTTCCCCATCGGCCAGGTAACCATGCCGCCATCCCAGCGCCCCACGCCTTCGGCGTGTTGTAGGCGATCTTCAGCCCAACGCAGATTCAGATGCTCAATGGCCACCTTGCCCTCGATCATTGCCCCTCCGCTCTGACGGATCAGGTCTTTGAATTCCGCAACGGTTACCACCCCGCCAGCCATTACCTCAAAATGACCGGGCCAGCCGCCAGTCGCCACACCTTGCAACCGAGATTGTGATGAAGACACTGAAAACGCGATCGGCAAGGTCAGATCCGTTAACGACGGCCAATCCAGTTGCCACTGAAGCCGCGCAGGAAAGCCCGCCAAATGCACTTTAGCCGCGCCACTCCACACACTCCCGGACACTTGGCGCACTTGTACCTGGGGCGGAAGGTCAACCTGCCCCGACACTTGATGCCATGCCCAGCCAACAGGCATTCTAATGACGAGCGTCACCGCAAAGACAAGCACCCCAAGCAGCAACAGCAAGATGAACTTGCCAGGGCGAAAAAAAGGTTTTGGGGAATCTTCACTCATTACATCGTGCACATTTGTAAGTCGGTTGCCGAGTCTAACAAACACAATTGCCAAGCGCATGATTAAAGCAACAAAAAACCCCGCGTGGATGTGATCCAGCGCGGGGTTTTCTATACAAACCAAAGCAGGGCAAAAAACTGAACTTTCTTGTACATCAATCTTCGCTATCACTCCGTCCCGGTATCAGAACGAGGGCCCTGTTGGACTGAGCGAGCGGGGACGATTGCCCCCAGCCCAAAGTTCAGGAAAATTTGAGGCCTACCGGGCCCAGCAAGGCGGCTATTGTCTTTTTCTTCGGACTTGCTTTTGCGAACCTCAACCCGGACTCGCTGCCCTTTGAAAAACGAATCACCGCAGTGTCGTGCAAATAACTTTGTATGACCTTCCACGGGCCGCTATTACCTTGCCTCGGCAACAAATGCCTGGCCCTAGCCACATATCCTGACTGCAAGTCTAGAAACGGCGCATCCGAGTATTCATCGCACCTGGCTTCGGGGACGCAGTAAGGGATCCCTTGTTTGTCCATATAATTGATCAGGCGACAGCAATACTCAGCTATCAGATCGGCTTTTAACGTCCAGGATGAGTTGGTATATCCAAACGTCATAGAGAAATTCGGCATGCCGCTGACCAGGGAGCCTTTATAGATCAGACATTCACCGATATTCACAGGCTGTCCATCGACGACAGGCGTGACTCCACCGAATATTTTCATATCCAATCCAGTCGCTGTAACAACCATGTCGGCTTGCAGTACCTTACCGGATTTCAGCCGAATCCCTTGCTCGGTAAAGCTGTCGATATGATCAGTAACTACAGAAGCTTGTTTTTGCTTCAACGCTTTGAATAAATCGCCATTGGGTACCGCGCACAACCTTTCATCCCACGGATTATAGTGAGGTGAGAAATGAGTCATGTCGAAATCGCTGCCTAGCTGGCGCTTGGCGGCCATCAGCAGAAGGCGCCTAACCGCTTGAGGCTTTTGTTTGGAAAGCCGGTAAACGCCAAGCTGGACACCCACGTTTCTTGCCCGAGCTAATTTATAGACCAGCTTCTCGGGCAAAACCTTACGTAAACCAATGGAAATATGATCTTTCTCCGGGACAGAAGCCACATAGCTTGGCGACCTCTGCAACATAGTGACATGCTCCGCCTGGCCACTCATCGCAGGCAATAAGGTTACGGCCGTAGCGCCACTCCCAATAATGACGACCTTTTTACCTTTGTACTGAATGTCATCCGTCCATTTCTGGGGATGAACAACCTCCCCCTTAAACTTTTCAATGCCCGGAAACTCAGGCGTATAACCCGCCTCGTAGTTAAAGTAACCCGTACAACCCATCAAAAAATTGCACGTGAAAACATGCTCTTCGTTGCTATCGTTCAGAATGGCAATAACTTTCCATTGCGCTTGCGCACTATTCCACTCGACACGGACAACCTGCATTCCATAGGTGATTTGCTCTGTGATGCCGTATTCGCGAGCGGTCTCCTTTATGTAGTTCAGGATCGAAGCGCCGTCGGCAATGCTCTTCTCATTTGTCCATGGTTTAAAGCTATAGCCCAACGTGAACATGTCGGAGTCTGACCGGATACCCGGATAGCGAAACAGATCCCAAGTGCCGCCCATAGACGATCGACTTTCCAAGATCGCAAATGTCTTTTGGGGGCAATGTCTTCTCAGATGAGCAGCTGCCCCTATCCCAGACAAGCCGGCCCCTATGATCAATACATCAACGTGCTTACTCATATTATCTCCGCGCCAACTGGCCCATGACAGAATTACCCTCCGCAGCTATCACTCCAGCCAGAGAGAATTCAAACTCTAGACAATGCTACACTGAGCAATGTAACGTTGTACAGGTAATCAATTGGTGCACGTAAAAAATCAACGCCATTTGGAGGCTAATATGAGTCAGCCGAACAAGAACACACCGATGCTAATGCCAACGAGACGCGACATTCAGTTCGCTTTGGATCCACAGATTATTAGTGAGTGGCACTATTCTGGCGGCCCGGTTTTCACAACGTTCCTCAATATTTTTTCAACCATTCTTCCTGTCGGTGAGCGGTTCTTTATCGATAGCGTTCGAGCCTACCGGGACAAAATTGAAGACCCTGAGCTAAAAAAAGCCGTCACAGCCTTTATTGGTCAAGAGGCGATGCATGGTCGTGAACATGAGGAGTACAATTCCGCGTTCTTAGCCAAAACGCCGGCCGCCAGAACGTTTGAACGGGTAGTGACCAAACTGCTTAAAAGCGCGACCAAGCATGCACCCAAATCTTTCGGGCTTTCATCGACGATCGCTTTGGAGCATTTTACGGCCCTGTTGGCTGACGGAGTGTTATCCGAACCACTTGCCACCGAAGGCGCGGACCCGCAATATGCCGCTTTGTGGCGCTGGCACGCTCTGGAAGAAACCGAGCACAAAGCCGTTGCTTATGACGTTTGGGATGTCGTCATGGGGAAAGGCGCAGGAGCCTACCTAGGCCGAAGTGCCGGCTTCGTTACTGCGACCGTGATTTTTTGGGGGTTAACGATTCCTGCGTTTATTGCTGCATTGCGCAATGAGGGGCAAATCACCAACTGGGACGGCTGGAAGAACTTTTTCAGATACACGATGGGAGATATTGGATTACTGCGCCGTCAAATCGGCAATTATCTGGATTACTTTCGACCCGACTTTCACCCGTGGGATCACGACAACCGCGAGTATCTGGAGCAAATAGATCAATTTCTTACTGACCAGAAAGGCTTAGCCGCCTAATGACGAAATACTGGAACGCGGACGGTAACCTCTACTTTCCGCGTTCTTGTTCAGCGTTGCTATTTCGCGGTGAAAGCCAGCGACTTTTCCACCAAGGCTTGATACGAAGCCGGTAACGCTCTCGCCATAACGTCCAACAGCTTGGCGTCAGGCCCTATCAATATTCTGCGCTGGTTTTTCTTTACACCGTTCAGAATAACTGACGCCGCTTTCTCTGGCGTGGTTATGAAAAGACTCTCGAACTGGTCGCGCACCTCCTCAGCGCTGGCTTGCTTGGCAATACTCTCCACGCTTTTGTTCATTCGCGCATTTTTGGCGATGTTGGTTTTAATACCGCCTGGATGGACGCAGCTCGCTGACACCCTCCCTTTTTCAAGATCCAGCTCTTGTCTAAGCGATTCCGTAAATCCCCTCACTGCAAACTTTGAAGTGTTGTAAGCGCTTTGTGTGGGTTGCGAGAACAAGCCAAACACACTTGAAATATTTACCACATGCCCTTCTTCACCCGACGACTTTATATAGGGCAAGAAAGCCTTGGTACCATATATCACGCCCCACAAATTAATATTCAGGATCCATTCATAATCTTCCAACGGGGTTTCTTCGACGGTACCGCCCATCGCCACACCGGCATTGTTAAAAATCAGATTTACCTTACCGTGATAATCAACAACGTTGTCGGCCCACCTTTTCATCGCCGCATGGTCAGACACATCCAGTACGTCATGACACACTTTGACATCGAACTGTTTCAGCTCGGATACCGTTTTCTTCAACCCGACGGGGTCCACATCACTCAACGCGAGGTGGCAACCTTCCTTCGCAAGGGCTAGAGCAAGGGCTTGTCCAATACCAGACGCAGCTCCAGTGACGGCCGCCACTTTATTTCGCAAACTTTTCATTGATGAGAACTCCGATAAATATGAATTCGACTGTTTTTTTTGAGGGGTACGTCAGCGCATCAAGCGCCCATACCCTCACAAGAAAACCTTAAACTTCTAAACATCACTCAGTGTAACATAGCACAGTGGCTCGATTTACCCAAACACTATGCCTTACGCCTACCGGAGAATTAAGAAAGATTACGGAGTAACCAATAAAAAACCCCGAAAGCCAGAGACTTTCGGGGTTTTCGAACGCGATGAACGCGGGTGAATCAGTTACATGATGCTTACATCATGCCTCCCATTCCACCCATTCCACCCATTCCGCCCATGCCGCCCATGTCTGGCATAGCGGCACCAGCACCTTCTTCGGCCGGCTCGTCAGCAACCATCGCCTCAGTGGTGATGATCAAGGACGCTACAGATGCCGCGGCCTGCAGAGAAGAGCGAGTCACTTTGGCTGGGTCAAGAATCCCCATTTCCAGCATGTCGCCGTATTCTTCAGTTGCTGCGTTGTAACCGAACGCCTTATCGCCTTCGCGAACCTTCGCAACCACTACGGAAGACTCACCGCCAGCGTTGAATACGATTTGACGCAGAGGCGCTTCCATCGCGCGACGCAGAATGTTCACACCAGCTTTCTGCTCTTCGTTGATCGCGTCTACCTTGTCCAAAGCGGCAATCGCACGGATCAGGGTAACACCACCACCGGCAACGATGCCTTCTTCAACGGCAGCGCGAGTAGAGTGCAGCGCGTCTTCAACACGGGCCTTCTTCTCTTTCATTTCAACTTCGGAGCCAGCACCGATCTTGATAACCGCAACACCGCCAGCCAGCTTGGCTACGCGCTCTTGCAGCTTCTCTTTGTCGTAATCGGAAGAGCTGTCTTCGATCTGCTTGCGGATCTGCTCAACGCGGGCTTCGATGTCAGCCTGAGCACCAGCACCATCGATGATGGTGGTGTTCTCTTTAGTGACGTTCACACGCTTGGCGGTACCCAGGTCATCCAGAGTGGTGTTCTCAAGAGTCAGACCCACTTCTTCGGAAATCACAGTACCGCCAGTCAGAATGGCGATGTCCTGCAGCATTTCCTTACGACGGTCACCAAAGCCAGGCGCTTTAACCGCGTTCACTTTGACGATACCGCGCATGTTGTTCACAACCAGAGTGGCCAGCGCTTCGCCTTCGATGTCTTCAGCGATGATCTGCAGCGGCTTTCCGGCTTTAGCAACGGCTTCCAGAATCGGCAGCAGTTCGCGAATGTTGGAGATTTTCTTGTCTACCAGCAGGATGAACGGGTCGTCCAGCTCTGCAGACATGTTGTCCTGGTTGTTGATGAAGTACGGGCTCAGGAATCCGCGGTCAAACTGCATACCTTCAACCACGTCCAGCTCGTCTTCCAGACCACGACCTTCTTCAACCGTGATCACACCTTCTTTGCCTACACGCTCCATGGCGTCGGCGATGATCTTACCAATGGTTTCGTCGCCGTTGGCAGAGATAGTACCTACCTGAGCGATGTTGCGGCTGTCGTCGCAAGGCGTCGCCATTTCACGAATCGCTTTAACGGCTTCAGCAGTCGCTTTGTCGATACCGCGCTTCAGGTCCATCGGGTTCATGCCAGCGGTTACGGCTTTGATGCCTTCGCTAACAATTGCCTGAGCCAGAACGGTTGCGGTGGTGGTACCGTCACCGGCAGTTTCGTTGGCCTGGGAAGCAACTTCCTTAACCATCTGCGCGCCCATGTTCTCGAACTTGTCTTTCAGTTCGATTTCTTTCGCGACAGATACACCGTCTTTGGTTACGGTCGGCGCGCCGAAAGACTTCTCCAGAACCACGTTACGACCTTTGGGGCCCAAGGTAACCTTCACGGCGTCAGCCAGAACGTTTACACCTTTTACCATGCGCTTGCGGGCGCTATCACCAAACTGAACTTCTTTTGCTGCCATGTCTCTAATTCCTGTTCGTTAAACCGAAATTTGATCGATCGGATAAATGTTCGTTCGTGCGTGTCGCTTATGCGATCACTCAAGCACGCCGTAGATATCGTTCTCGCTCATGATGAGCAGCTCTTCACCGTCTACCTTCACGGTATTGCCGGCGTACTGGCCGAAAACAACGGTGTCACCCACTTTGACTGCCAGTGAACGAGTTTCGCCATTCTCGAGAATGCGGCCGTTGCCCACTGCGATTACCTCGCCCTGAGACGGCTTCTCTTTAGCGTTACCCGGCAGCACGATGCCACCTGCAGTTTTTTCTTCTTCTTCCTTACGGCGCACAACAACACGGTCGTGTAGCGGACGAATCTTCATTGCTCGGTTTCTCCAATAGTCAGATTAATGTGGCAATGACAATTGCTTGTTAAAAAATGTCTGGCCGGAAAACCCGGACCCGACAAACTGCCCGGTCTCCAAACATCTGATAGTCAGAGCTTTTCAACCTGCGGCGAATCTGTGCAACTTAAATGGGGCTGTCGAATACGTTTTCAACACCCCACGATGAAAATTTTTTACTTTTTTTCCAACTTGTCCCGGTCCGCCTCGGTCTGATCCTGATACTCGCCTTCAATGATGTCACCGCCGGCGTTTCGGTCGAACGGCCGCTGCGGTCCAAAGGGGCCCGAGCCAAACCCGCCACCGGACTGAAAATGAAAGCTTCGGCTTTGCCCTGCGACCACCATGCGCTTCATCGCCTGCCCCGCCAGCCAATGCCGGGTTCCGGGTAACAAACAGAAAAAACCAAACGCATCGGTGATAAAGCCCGGGGTGAGCAGCATCGCGCCACCTACCGCCAGAATCAGCCCCTCCGCCACTTCTTTCGCGGGCAGCTCACCACTGTTGAGGCGCTGATTCGCCCTCAACAAGGTCTGCAACCCCTGCTTTCGTAGCAGCCAGGCACCGACAATGGCCGTCAGGAACACCAGCGCAATGGTATTAAGCGCGCCAATCATGCCCCCCACTTTGATGAGCACCACCAGTTCAGCAACGGGCATGACAATAAACAGAAAAAGAAAAACCGGCATATTGGCCTCGAGGTCGTGAATGTGTGTTCGGCAACGTCTGGTATACTCCGCGCCATACAAAAATGACTCAAAGCCACGGGCACACAGTTAATTCTTACCATCACTGAGAAACTAACTAAGGGCAAACTATGAAACTTCAAGACTCCGTAATCGCAATTACTGGCGGCGGCCAGGGTCTGGGCCGTGCAATGGCCGAATACCTGGCAGCTAAAGGCGCAAAACTGGCGCTGATCGACCTGATGGAAGACAAGCTGGCCGAATCGGTTGAAGCCTGCAAAGTAGCCGGCGTTGAAGCCAAAGCCTACGTGTGCAACGTGGCCAAGGAAGAAGATGTAGAGAATACATTCAAAGCCATCGTTGCCGACTTCGGCCAGCTAAACGGCCTGATCAACAACGCCGGTATCCTGCGCGACGGCCTGATGGTAAAAGTGAAAGACGGAAAGCTTGAGAAGCGTATGGAGCTGAGCCAGTGGCAGTCGGTTATCGACGTTAACCTCACCGGTGTGTTCCTGTGCGGCCGTGAAGCCGCTACCCGCATGATCGAAAACGGCGACAAAGGCGCGATCATCAACATCGCTTCCATCTCCCGTGCCGGCAACATGGGCCAGAGCAACTACTCCGCTGCCAAAGCCGGCGTGTCTGCACTCGTGCCGGTTTGGGCGAAAGAACTGGCCCGTTACGGCATCCGCTGCATGGGCATCGCCCCGGGTTTCATCGAAACCGAAATGACCGCTTCCATGAAGCCGGAAGCACTGGAAAAAATGACCGCTGGCATCCCGCTCAAGCGCATGGGTAAGCCGGAAGAAATCGCATCGGCCGCTGCATTCATCTTTGAGAACGACTATATGTCTGGTCGCATGATCGAAGTTGACGGTGCGCTTCGCCTCTAGTCGGCTGAATTGCGGAGTTCTGCGTGGACGAAATCGGTAACGAACCCACTAAAGAACAAAAGATCTGGCAGGTGGTGGCTGCGATCCCCCCGGGGAACGTGGCCAGCTACGGTCAGGTTGCCGCCATGGCGGGTCTTGGCCGCCAAGCCCGCTTTGTTGGCCGGGCACTGGGCAAATTGCCGGCCGGCCACAGCATCCCCTGGCACCGGGTTCTCCGGAGCAACGGCCAGATCGCTTTTCCTGAAGGTACAGAAACCCGTCAACTGCAAACTGAAAAGCTGCGATTGGAAGGGGTAGAAGTAAACAAAGGAAGGGTATCGATGAAAAGCTTTCAGTGGCAGCCCTGAACCTTCGCTCAGGGCCGCACTGATTAAAGCAGAAAACTCAGATTACACAGCCTTGGCTGCGATAATCTTCTCCTGCCATTCAACCGGGCCGGTCTGGTGCACAGAGCTACCACGCGAATCGACCGCTACCGTTACCGGCATGTCTTCCACTTCGAACTCGTAGATCGCTTCCATTCCCAGCTCTTCGAAGGCCACAACTTCTGAACCTTTGATCGCCTTTGATACCAGGTAAGCCGCACCGCCCACGGCCATCAGATAAACCGCGCCGTGCTTCTTGATGGCGTCAATCGCAACCTGCCCGCGCTCGGCTTTACCGATCATACCGGTCAAACCGGTTTTCTCCAGCATGGTGTCAGTGAACTTATCCATGCGGGTGGCGGTAGTGGGGCCAGCGGGACCAACCACTTCTTCGCCCACAGGATCAACCGGGCCAACGTAATAGATGAAGCGGCCTTTCAGATCCACCGGCAACTCTTCACCGCGTTCGATCATATCGACCATTTTTTTATGAGCCGCATCACGGCCCGTCAGCATCTTGCCGGACAGCAGAACGGTTTCACCCGGCTGCCAGTCTTTTACGTCTTCCGGGGTCACGGTATCGAGGTTCACGCGGCGAACGTTCTCACCCACTTCCCAGGTGATTTCCGGCCAGTCGTCCAGGCTCGGCGGCGTTTGCAAAGACGGGCCAGAGCCGTCCAGCGTGAAGTGCGCATGGCGAGTCGCGGCGCAGTTCGGGATGATCGCAACCGGCTTGTTGGCAGCGTGCGTCGGGTAGTCTTTTACCTTCACGTCCAGAACCGTGGTCAAACCACCCAGACCCTGGGCACCAATACCCAAGTCGTTCACTTTTTCGAACAACTCAAGACGCAACTCTTCAGCACGGTTAGAGGCACCGCGCTCTTGCAGATCGTGAATGTCGATCGGGTCCAGCAAGGACTCCTTCGCCAGCTCCATTGCCTTTTCAGCGGTACCACCAATACCGATACCCAGCATGCCGGGCGGACACCAGCCAGCACCCATCTGCGGAATCATCTTAAGAACCCACTCTACAACCGAATCAGACGGGTTCAGCATGGCAAACTTGGACTTGGCTTCTGAGCCGCCACCTTTCGCTGCCACGTGCACTTCAACGGTATTCCCCGGAACCATCTTGTAGTGAATGATGGCGGGGGTGTTGTCTTTGGTGTTCTGACGCTTGCCGTCCGGATCAGCCAGTACAGAAGCACGCAACACGTTGTCTGGGTGGGTGTAGGCGCGGCGCACACCTTCGTTGATTACATCATCCAGCGCCATATCGCACTCGAACTTCACATCCATACCGATGTTCACGAATACGGTCACGATGCCCGTATCCTGACAGATCGGGCGATGGCCCTGGGCACACATGCGGGAGTTGATCAGAATCTGGGCCATGGCGTCTTTCGCCGCCTGAGACTCTTCCCTCTTGTAGGCCTCGTACACGCCCTGAATGAAATCCTTCGGGTGGTAATAGGAAATAAACTGCAGCGCATCGGCTACGCTTTCGATCAGGTCGTCCTGGCGGATTACGGTGGTCATAGTCGCCTCATCAGCTTTCTGATTATGGAAGTGCGCAGAACCCCAAAGTGGCCCTGCTTATAAAGGAAGCGAGAGTTTACCAGAAAACTCGACACGCGAGGCATGCGACGGAAGGCGAAACACACTATGACCTCACTAGCCGGAATCTATGAAGCCCACAGGCTGTTTTTGAAACAAATTGTTAAATCCTGCAGCAGCAGCCCCCCTTAACTCGACAAACCCCTAAACGCACTCTATTTTTCAAGGAGGCGACTCCATCTGTGCGAGGAGGGGTTGCAACGCAGAATCACACTTTTGGCTGATCAACACTTGCCAAGGTGTCGCTATAGTCAATGCTACAGAAATTGGCTTAACGTGCTGGCTACGATTTCAGACAACTAAGCAGAACAGGCAAAAGAGCGGAATTCAGGGGCCGACCGGTTCCGTCTAAGCCGGATATAACGATACAACAACAGGAAAAGGTTCCACCCATGTTCAAGAAAACTTTATTAAGTCTTGCCGTGGCTTCTACTCTAGGGTTGACGGGCTGCTTTGACAGCGGCAGCAACGACAGTAACGCCAACCCCAGCCCGAAATACAAAGACTCTTCTATTGATGGGAAGACTTGGCCAGTTTTTAATCCGGCGACCAGTCAACTGCCTCTGCCGAATGACTTGATTTTTGACAGCGAGCAAGGGGACGGAACCTTTGGTGTAGCGGATACTAAACCGCCTGTCACAACTGCGCTCAATGAACTTTCCGGCGCCTCCACCGTGGCCCCTGCCGTTATCCAAACCAACGGTCAGCTAGATATCGAGACAGTCGTTTATGGCAAGTCTGTACACCTCATCGAGCTAGCTTACGCCAGCGAAGATCCTCTTCGAGCCCTCTCTATCAGCGAGCCCCCCACACTGGGTCTTGCCGTGGGCAGCTCACCTGTTCTGGCAAGAGCTGATGTGGAAACGCTGGACGGCACGTCGGCGATTCGCATCCTTCCGCTTGAGCCCCTCAAACCCAAAAAACGTTATGTTGTTCTTATCACGACTGATGTTAAAGATATCAACGGCGACTCTATTATCCAGGATCCCGTTTACGCCAACATAACTGCAGCTGGCACAGCAGAGGACCCAAATGCGGGACTGCTTAGCAACGCTCTTGCTCCCGTCAGGAGTCTGGTCAACAAGCTTTGGGAGCCTTTAGCACTTGCGTATGCTCAAGCCGCTGGCACCCCAATTGCTGAAGACCAGATAGCGTTGACCTATAGCTTCACTACCTCTAACGATGAGAAAGCGCTCCAGTACATTGCTGAGCCTGCGGCATGGTTTGAGGATCAACTTGAATCCTTCATCAAAGTGTCAGCTGCAAAGCAAGCAGTTGCAGGCGGAGCAGCGGATTACGCCACTGTGAAAGCAACGGTAGACGGCGCGTTCACCGCGTTCCCGAACATTCCTCTTGGTGATAGTGGGAAAACCGCGACTGAAGCACTTTCCTCTCTATACGGGACCGGCGCGCCGTGCGAACCCACAGTATCACTCGGTGGAGATGCAGCAGTAGACTGTGCTGCGGTTGCACTCGCTTCAAACTTTGCAGCTTCCGGGGTTCTGCCAACCCCCTCACCACTGAACAGAAGTGCGAGCGACTTTACCTTGGGTGCACCAGCGCCCGTCGGCCTAGTTTCAGCGGTAGCTTCCAGCACCCTTACAGCGCTCAAATCATCAGGTTTGGCACCGAACGATGTATTGGCGGCACAAGGCACCGTAAAGCTTCCCTACTACCTCGGAACTTCAGGCGCGGATCTGGTCACCAAATCCTGGGTCGCAGACAGCAGCCTGGCAGCAGCGCTGAACACTGCATTCACAGGTACTGGACTTTCTATCCCACAAGCGGACCCGTCCGTTTCGACAGCTGTGAACCACATTTTCCCCTTCCCTAAGAAGCAGGCAGATGTAGACGCTCCGGCACTGGTACTTTACCCTGCGAGCCCAACCATTAAAGGCGTTGTGCTGTTCCAGCACGGTATCACTACCGACCGCAGTACAGCCCTGACCATTGGCAGTGCCATGGCCGCCAACGGGTATGTAGTGGTTGCTATTGACCAGCCTTTGCATGGTATCGCTCCATTCACACAGAAAGAACAAGATGATCTTGCCAATGTGTTGCTGACAGGTGCTGGGCTTGACGTGAACGACACGAACCGGGCTGCCCTCATTGCAGGTCAACTTTCACTTGGTTATTACCAGCAAATTGCTACCACCTGCAACGACAATGGAGCAGGGCTGAGCTCTGACCCAGCGGTGGCGATACAACAGATAATGGGCGGGGCATGCGATTCAGTTATAGCTGATTCATCCGCTACGATGGCAGGCTTAGTCTCGATTCAGAACACCGTAGCCAATGCAGGCAGCACCATCCCTGGAATTGCGCCACAAGACGGCGACGAGCGCCACTTTGGCTTCTATGCTGCACAGCCTAGCGTACCGAGCCCTATGACCGAAACAGCGGGCGACTCCGGAAGCTTGTTCATTAACCTGACCAACTTTTTGGGCACACGCGACAACCTTCGTCAAAGTGCAGTTGACCAGATGAACTTGCGCGCAAGTCTCGCCGGTCTCAACCTCCCGATAGACCAATCAAACAGCATCACGATCGCGCCCACGACACCGGTTCTGTTTGTCGGTCACTCCTTGGGCACCATTACAGGCGCACCGTTCATAGCCGCCGTTAACGGAGATCAACTTGGAAACACGATTAGCGACGGAACGCCGGCAGGCACAGTACCATCAGCGTTCAACAACATTGCCGGTGCGGCCTTACTGACTCCTGGCGGCGGCGTTGTACGCACTCTGGAAAACTCTCAGACCTTTGCCCCACGCATTCTACCTGGTTTGCAAGCGGCAGCTGGCCTGACACAAGGCGACTCTGGCCTTGAGAGTTACTTCAATATTTTCCAAGCGGCGATCGATACCGCTGATCCGATCAATTTCGCGGATAACCTGGCCGACTTGGCTACGCCGCTGGCCTTGGTTGAAGCACCCAACGATACGGTGATTCCGAATTCGGCTGACCCTGTCTGGGGCGGCTCACCATTGAAAGGCAACTTCAAAACAGAGAGTGGCGGCAACATTACTATCGACAGCTTTAACGCTCCGCTAGCCGGCACCCAGCCGCTGGCATTGACAGGAACAGCTGTTACGACCATTCCAGCTGGCACCCATAGTGGTCCTGTAGACCCTCAGGACGCAGGATTTGCCGCATTCGTGCAACAAACACTAACCTTACTTGGTACGGTAGCGCCGTAAAACAACTAGCAACCTATAACAAAAAACCGGCCATTCAGGCCGGTTTTTTGTTTATTAAAGCGAAAAAGAGTTCAAGCAAATCGAATCGGCACCCCAAACTGCCTCTGCCCAACACCATCCCCCCGATCCCTCTCAACAACCATCCCCCTAGCTTTCATCTGAGGATGCTCCGCCGCTTCCTCAATCGTCAACACTGGCTCAACACAGGCGTCTACCTCTGCAAAAACCGCACGCCATTCCGCAAAGGTTTTGGCAGCCACTTTTTCCTTGATGGCTTGCTTGAGCGCCTGCTGGTGCTCCGGGTTCTGGCTTAGCGCAAAACTTTTCATCTCCGGAATTTCCAGGGCATCGCACAAGCGCGCCGAGAATTGTGGCTCCAGGCTTCCCACAGACAACCAACGGCCATCGCTGGTCTGGTAGTAGTCGTAGAAGGTGCCGCCGTTCAGCATGCCGCTTTCCGGCTTCTGGGTTTGGCCGCCAGCGATGGCTGCGGCGCCCGCCATGGCGTTCATGGCAAAGGCGGCATCGGTCATGCTGATGTCCACGAAAGCGCCCTCACCGGTCTGCTGGCGACGGATAACAGCAGCCAGAATGCCCATCACTGCGTGGTGAGAGCCGCCAGCCACGTCGGCTATCTGAATACCCATCGGCGGTGGCCCACTGTCGGCTCGGCCGCAGTGGCTGGCCACACCGGAGATGGCGAGGTAGTTGATATCGTGGCCGGCGCGGTCTTTGTAGGGGCCGGTTTGGCCGTAGCCTGTGATCGCGCAATAGATCAGCTTGGGGTTAATGGCTTTGAGTGCCTCGTAACCAATGCCTAGGCGGTCCATCACGCCGGGGCGGAATTGTTCCACCACCACGTCGTACTCTTTTACCAACTCTTTGATCTTATCGGCGCTGCCTTCTTGCTTCAGGTTGAGCTGAAGGGTTTGCTTGCCACGGCCAAGGTAGGAATACGCCGTGCTGAATTTGCCATCAAAGGGCGGAATCACTTTCACCAGGTCCACTCGGTCTGGCGCTTCAACACGAAGCACCTCGGCACCCATATCGGCCAACATCATGGTAGCGTAGGGCCCAGGTAGTAACGTGCTGAAATCGAGGACTTTCAGTTCTTTGAGCGGGGCTGTCACGGCAATCTCCTGTTGTTTTGTTTTCCGTTATTAGCTCATGAACTCATGCTGCCGGTTTTTCAAGCCTCGGCCAACTACCCGTTTGGCCAATCCCATTGGCGAAATCTTCCATCTTCGCGGTCATTCAAGCGGTTGCATTGTCTTTCCGTGCACTTATGATGAATGGCGTCTCACTATAGGTTCGTTTATGTCTGCTCTTACGGTTTCAAAACACTTTGTCGAAGCATCGCTTACAGGCGCCGAGCGCTTAGGATTCAATGTTCGCGAACTGCTGCTTGAAGCCGGGATTTCACCAGACCTTCTGCGTATCGAAAAAGCCCGGGTGAACAACGACCAATTCAGCCGCTTGATGCAAGTGATCTGGGTCAGAACCGGTGATGAGCTGATGGGGTTGGGGCCACGACGGGCCCGATCAGGCACCTTTGCGACCATGTGTGAGCTGGCGATTAACTGCCAGACGTTGGAAGAAGTCTTGCGGCAAACGTACGAGTTTTCCCGCCTGTTCGAGCCCATGGCCGGCATGAAGCTGGAAATTCACGAAGACAGTGCGCGGCTGGTGTCGATAATTGAAGGTGAATACTGCGACCCAGACCATTTCCTGCAAGAGAGCCTGCCGGTTATCTGGCACCGTCTTGTGAGTTGGCTGATCGGGCAACCGGTGGAACTGGAGAAGGCCGAGTTCCATTACCCAAAGCCTGACCATGGTGATGAATTGCGGCACATTTTCCGCTGCCCACTGGCGTTCGAATCGGACTGCACTGCCCTCACTTTCAGCACACGGTTTTTGTCAGCGCCAGTGATTCGCGACAAACCCGAAATGCGCCAATTCCTGAAAACTTCGCCGGCAGATCTGTTATCCCGCCCCGATGAAAGCAACACCTGGACGGGCCGCATTCGCGGTTTGATTGGCCGAGACTTCTCCAAACCCATGCCGGACTTTGACTGGATTGCCCAAGAGCTGCACACCAGTCCGCAAACGCTAAGGCGTCGGCTGAAACAGGAGAACACGTCGTTTCAGGAAATCAAGGATTTACTGCGGCGGGATATGGCCATCTATTACCTGAGCCATCAGGACTTGCCAATCAATGACATAGCGGAACGAGTGGGCTTTACGGAACCGTCTACCTTCCACCGTGCATTCAAGAAGTGGACCGGCGTTACCCCGGGCGCCTGGCGTGAAGGCGAGCGGGGTAATCTGGCCGGGATCTAAGCGATCAACTGCCCCCGCTTCCTTGCTGCAGGTTGCGGATGAGGCGCCCCAAGGTGCGAGCGATTTCGCTCACTTTCGCCTGATTGGGCGCAAGCTGGAACAGTCGAGAACCATCCCTCGGATCGTAGATCCAGCATGCACCTACAACCGCCTCGCAATCCCAACGAGGCTGTGGGTTTACACCGTACACCGGTAACGGGCTTGTTTTACGCACCAGTGTGCCATCGATCTCTCGCTTCACCTGCTGGATGGTCAGTTCGCTGTCGTTAATGGTCACCCGATACTGAATGTCCGCAGGCCGGTCCAGACGCACAACAGTTTTGTCTTTCCGCCAACCGTTGGCATCCAGCAAGGCATTCAGGTGAATGGTCAACGCCTCTCGGTCGGTTTTCGCAAGATACAGTTTACGCAGGCTTGCCAAACCTTCTTCACCTGCGGGCTCGATCACCGCGACCGGCTCTTTAACCGCCACGCTTCCCTCAACCAATGCCCGGGCATTCGCTTTACTTTGCTTTTCGATATCGGTAATCAGCTTCAGCGACTGCTGGTAATGCTTGCCTTCGGCACCAACGCGACTGACGTACCCTTCGAGCGCAGAGCGCGCTTCGTTAAAATGCTTGGCCTGCAACATGGCTCTGCCACGGTAATACAGATACTCGGCGGGTTTCTCGCCTTTCATCACCTGAAGACGATTAAGATACTCGCCTGCCTCACTCCAACGCTCGGCGCTCACCGCCTCTTCGGTGGCTAACATAAGCCGGTGAATTTCATGTTCCGGCTCCAGCGCCTGAGCATGACCGGCACCAACCACCGAGAACGACAACACCAATCCGGCCAACCACGAACGAGTTGCCGGCATACGCCGCTTGTGAGTTAACAACATACTGCTACTCCTGATGACTATCGGTGCCGTTTGAAATCATGTCCACTGACTCTGCGTCACGGCGTGATTCGGGCTCGCCCGCACTCTCAACATCGTCGGCATCAACCTCAGCCTGTTCAACAATGCTTTTTGGCAGTTCCTTTTTCACCCGAACACCCAGCTCCACAAACCTGTTAGCTTGAGAGATTAGATTACCACGGCCTCGGGTCAGGGTATTCATCGCATTATCATACGTACCTTGCGCCGTATGCAGCTGACTGCCAAGTCGTTCCATGGCTTCCACAAACACTCGCAACTTGTCGTAAACTGCGCCCGCGCGTTCGGCAATACGGCGTGCGTTCTGGCTTTGCCGCTCGTAGCGCCAAATATTCTCGATGGTGCGCAACGTCGCCAACAGAGTGGTAGGTGTTACCACAATAATCTTTCTCTCGAATGCTTCAGCGAACAAGTTATCATCTTGCTGAAAAGCCGCTACAAACGCAGGCTCAATAGGCATAAACAAGAGCACGAAATCCGGCGAATGAAGCCCGTTGAGCTGACTGTAATCTTTCTCGCTCAGGGTGCGAATGTGGTTTCTCACCGCTTCAACGTGTTGTTTCAGCGCTTGTTCGCGAGTTTCGTCATCGTCGGCGATCACCCATTGCTGGTAAGCCACCAGCGACACCTTGGAATCCACCACCAGATTGCGCTGGTCTGGCAGGTGAACGATGACATCCGGGCGCAACAGCTGGTTGTCGCTGTCCCGATAGCTGCCCTGAGTTTCGTACTCAATGCCTTTGCGCAATCCCGAACGCTCAAGCACCCGTTCGAGAATCAATTCGCCCCAGTTGCCCTGTACCTTTTTATCGCCCTTCAGCGCTTTCGTGAGGTTGGCAGCTTCTTCGGTAATCTGTCGGTTCAGGTCCTGCAGTGATTTAATCTCGCTGCGCAGGGCTTGGCGATCGCGGGTTTCTGTGGTGTACACATCTTCTACCCGCTTTCGGAAATCCTGCAGCTGGTCTCGAAACGGCGTCAGCAAAGCATCCAGATTGGTTTTCGATTGCTGACTGAAGCGCTCGCTCTTCTGCTCGAAGATGCGATTAGCCAGATTCTCGAATTCCTGCTTGAGGCTGTCCCGATTCTTTTCCAGCAACTCGAGCTTTTCTCTGGCGGCGCGGCGCTCCTTGTCCAGAGTCACCTGCTGCTCACGAAGATCGGCCTTCAAAACCGCAACCTGATCCCGCCAGTTTTCTACCGCATGCTCCAGCTTCTCTGCACGATCCTGCTTCTCGGCCAAGTTTGTTTCCAGATACCGGATTTCTTGATCATGCAAAGCGCGCGCTTGATGGGCGGCGTTTAACCGGGACGTTCTGTGAACCAACAAGCCGAGCAAACCCAAGCAAACGGCCAGCAAAACCGCACCAACCCCGAGAACCATTTCCGGGTTGGCTGCACTGAATTGAGCGAATCCCTCTACCACTTACGGCAACTCCTGAACATTCAACAGATGAATCAAGGCGGTTATCAATAGCCAAAGCCTGACAGTCTAACCCAGAGATCTGATTTTGGGGGAAATTGGAAAAGCGCCGCAATAACAGCCTCGACTGTTTGGCATTTAACGCAATTGACGGACGTCGCTCTAGACGCAAGGGGTAAATTCATCTAAAAAGAATGAAACAGCGATTCATTTTTTGATGGCACGCCAACCAAATGCTCATCTGCAGGACTCGAGCATGTTGAAAGAACTCTGGAGAAAACTGGAATCGGAACTTCTGCAAACAGAAGCCACTGCAGAGGAAACCAGCTGGGCGCAATGCCAAACGCCCGGCCGTCGCAGCGGGGCCAAGGTGCTGCCTCACATCACCCATACCGGCGAATTTCACCTTGAGCGGCTGAACCAGCTGTTGCGCGACCGTTACGATCAATCATTCGCGGCGCCAGAGAACCCGGCAGCAGACGACGAAACACTAAAAGCAGTGATCGGCTATGCCTCCCGAATCCAGGATCAGGATATTCAACGTGAGCTGCTCTTGTTCTACCTCAATTGTTCACCAGTGATTCAGGAATACCTGCGCTCGGAAACCACTCTGGGAACGGGTTCGTTTCTTGGCAAATAAGCCTGCGCCTTAACCATCTGTAAAGGCGTCGAACATCCAGCTTGTAGTATACTCATCCTCCTGACCGACAACACAATGAAGGCTGACCGGCACAAACTCCACAACCGGTTTATCGAGCAGCCAATTCAGGGGATATTCATGGGTGACAGGTTCTTCAAACCTCGACCACTAATTGCTTTCGGCATGACAGCGTTTTTTCTTGCTTTAACCGGATGTACTGCGGACCAATATTTTATGGTGCCCAAGGAAGGGGTCGATGACATTCGAGCATCGCTCAACAAACAGCGAGCCACTCTGGTGACAATGGAAAGCAACGCCGGCGTGCGCCAGGAACAACTGCTCGGCCACCAAAAGCAATCCACTCAAACGATTCTGGATGCGATCGCCACCCAAGTCGAAAAACCCACCTGCCCGCCGGTTGTTCAACGAAGCTGTCCTCCGGTGCCCAAAGACACTGGCCGGGCTGATCGCCTGAAAGGCAAGGTTGTTGTGGGAGAGGTCGAGAAACTGTATCTGGCCGACGCCGGAACAGTCTATACCGCCCGAATCGACAGCGGTGCAGAAACCTCGTCAATACACACCCGAAATGTAAAGCGCTTTGAACGCGATGGCGGCAACTGGGTACGGTTTGAAGTCCCGGTGCCTGGCAGCTCCGGTGAAGAATGGGTCACTCTGGAGAAAGAAATTTCCCGCCGCGTTAAAATTATCCAATCCGCTGCCGATGAAGCCGAACGCCGCGTTGTGGTAGAGCTTCAGTTTGCCATTGGCGATCATGAGCAAGTTGCGGAGTTTACCCTTGCCGATCGCACCAACCTCACCTACGAAGTCTTGATTGGCCGCAACGTGTTGCGCGACGTCATGCTGATCGATGTGGGGAAAGAATTCGCGACCGAACTTCCCAAGAGTTACCGCAATAAAACCCAAACGGGAGATGACGCATGACCGTGAGGTCCCGCATTCCATTTTATGTGGCCGTGTTCCTGCTCATTACCGCAGGGCTTTCCGTGGCCACCTGGCGACATTTCGAGATGGGCATCCCCTGGATGACCGGCGAACAGCAACCGGTTTGGATGGTTGAAGCCCGAGTGGATTTTCAAGGGTATGGCGAATCGGCGCAGGTTAACCTGCATGTACCGCAACAACCTCCCGGCTTTCGTATTTTAACCGAGCAGGCGGCCTCGCCCGGATACGGTTTCTCTATCCTTGAGAACAACGGCAGCCGACGTGCAGAATGGACAAAACGTGAAGTCACTGGCCCACAAACCCTTTACTTCAAAACCCAATTCGTACCTGATGACAGCATCGTTCAGCAGCCACCTAAACGCCCGCCCCAGCCCCAAACGGTCTTCTGGGAAGAGCCACAAGCCACCGCGGTAAGGGAGCTACTTAGCCAAGCAACAGAACGTTCCAGCTCACCCGAAAGCCTGACCCGGGAGCTGATCACCCTCATGCAGCCAGACAACCGCACCCAGAATTCCACCATGCTGGTGTCTGATGAAAATTACCTGCAAATTCTGGTCAGGATGCTGAATCACGCAGGCATCGCCGCTCGCACGGCGGACGCACTCAAACTTGAAGATGCGCGCCGGCGCCAGCACCTTGTCCCTTTCATTCAGATCTATAACGGCGAGCGCTGGCTAACGTTTGACCCGCGTACGGCAGAACAAGGTGTTCCGGAGCACCTTCTGCTATGGCGCCAAGGCTCGGAATCCCTGCTGGACGTAGTGGGCGGCGACAACTCTCAAGTCAGCTTTTCCATGCTCCGGCAGACAATCCCGGCGTTGCAGTTAGCAGCGCGGGAAGCGGCCTCCAACGGCCTGAGTGCACTCAGTTTTTACCAGTTGCCCATTGAAGAACAAAGCATGTTCAGAATGCTGTTGCTGCTGCCAATCGGTGCCCTAATGGTCGCATTTATGCGCATGGTGATCGGCGTTCGCACGTCCGGCACCTTCATGCCGGTATTGATTGCCGTTGCCTTTGTGCAAACCACACTGGTACCCGGGCTGATCGCCTTCCTGTCCGTAGTTGCCATAGGTCTACTGCTCAGGGGTTATCTATCAAGCCTTAATTTGCTTCTCGTTTCCCGAATCTCGGCGCTGATCATACTGGTGATATTCATCACCGCCGGTTTGAGCATCGTCGGCTACCAAATGGGCTTCAACACCGGCATGACCGTGACCTTCTTCCCCACGGTGATCATTGCCTGGACCATCGAGCGTATGTCGATCCTCTGGGAGGAAGAAGGCCCCCGTGAAGTCGCGGTACAAGGCGCGGGCAGCTTGTTTGTTGCCATTTGCGCCTACCTCGCCATGAGCCGGCCGCTGGCGGGTCACTTGACCTTCAACTTCCCGGAATTGCACCTGGTCATTCTGGGGCTGATTCTGCTGATGGGCCAGTACACAGGCTACAAACTCAGCGAGCTTCGTCGATTCAACCCGATGAAGGCCTACGACTGATATGGACTGGATTTCCCCTCGCAGGCTGAATCGAATCGGGATGCTGAACATGAACCGGCGCAATGTGGATTACATTGCCCGGTACAATGACCGCTCGTCGTACCCCTTGGTTGATAACAAACTGAAGACCAAGCTCGCCGTAGGCGAATACGACGTTAAAACGCCGAAACTTCTCCAGGTGGTGCGCCAGCAGCACGAGATTTCCCACTTCCGCGAAATGGCCGAGGACCTCTCCGGTTTTGCCATCAAGCCCGCCAAAGGCTCAGGCGGAAAAGGCATCACTGTAATCACCGGTCGTGATGGTGACGACTTCATCAAAGCGTCTGGCGCCCGAATCCCCGTTGCCATGCTGGAGCGGCACCTGACCAATATTCTGGCCGGGCTTTACTCTCTGGCCGGCACGCCGGATGTGGCGATTGTCGAAGATCTGGTGGAGTCCTCACCCGATCTCGCCAAGTATTCCTTCCAAGGTGTGCCGGACATTCGCATCATTGTATTTCAGGGATACCCCATCATGGCCATGCTAAGGCTAGCCACCAAAGCCTCGGACGGCAAAGCGAACCTGCATCAAGGCGCCGTCGGTGTCGGCCTGGATCTCGGCACCGGCCGAAGCCTGAACGCCGTTCAGTTTAACCGCCCCATCACCCTCCACCCGGATACCGGGCTGGCTCTCGAGAACATTCAGATTGAATCTTGGGAGAACATGCTGGAAATGGCCGCCCGCTGTTATGAAGCGACCGGCCTGGGCTATATGGGTGTGGATTTGGTGGTCGATGCCCACCAAGGCCCCTTGTTGCTGGAGCTGAACGCCCGCCCCGGCTTGGCGATTCAAATGGCTAACGGCTGTGGTTTGATGCCGCGCCTAAAAGCGATCGAGGGGTTAAAGCGCCCTCATTTCAGCCCGCGCGAACGAGCGCAGTTTGCGATGAATAGCTTCAGCCGAATGTAATAAGCTTGCATTCAGACAAAAAAAAACCGAAGCCAATCAAGCTTCGGTTTTTTTACCTAACTCAGTCGATCAGAGCAATTCGCCCCGCTGGACCAGTAGTTTTCGCTCTTGGGAAAGCCCCTTGAGCAAGCCCCACGTCATGATCAGCAAGATCAGGGTAAACGGCAGACCGGCACTGATTGCCACCGCTTGGATAGCGCCCAGAGCATCATCACCGCCACCGAAGATCAACGCAGCGGCAATGGCCCCCTCCATAACAACCCAGAACACACGCTGAGCTGTCGGTGCATCGGTTTTACCGCCAGCAGTGATGCTGTCGATTACCAGTGAACCGGAATCCGATGAGGTCACAAAGAACACCAACACCAGAATGATGCCCACAAAGGAGATAATGCCGGTCAGCGGCAAACCTTCGAACATCTGGAAGGTTGCCAGTGAAACATCTGTGAGTCCTTTCTCGGCCAGCACACCTACACCGTTCTGAATCTGCTCTAGCGCAGTACCACCAAAGCCACTCATCCATACTGTCGTAATCACGGTCGGGATGATCAGAACTGCGGTGACAAACTCACGTACAGTACGACCTTTGGAAACACGTGCGATAAACATACCTACGAAAGGTGACCAGGAGATCCACCAAGCCCAGTAGAAGACAGTCCAGCCCTGCATCCAGGCGGAGTCATCACGGCCAAACGGGTTACTCAAAGGAATGACGTTAGTCACATAAGAAGACGACGTTACCCAAATGGTTTCCAGAATGGTCATGGTCGGGCCGGCAAATACGATAAAAGCCAGCAATACTGCAGCGGTGATCATGTTGATGTTACTCAACACCTTCACACCACCATCAAGTCCACGCAGAACCGACATCAATGCCAGAGCCGTTACGCCCACAATAATGGCCATCTGAACGTTGGTACCCGCGCCCACATCAAAGAGGTAGTTCAAGCCTGAAGCGGCCTGCTGCGCACCAAAACCCAAGGAAGTCGCCAAACCAAAAATAGTCGCCACAACCGCCAGCACATCAATAATGTGCCCCGGCCAGCCCCACACTCGGTCTTTCAGCAGCGGGAAAAAGGCAGAACGAATGGTCAGCGGCATGTTCTTGTTAAACGCAAAGAATGCCAGCGACAGGGCTACGATCGCATAGATAGCCCAAGGGTGCAGACCCCAGTGGTACAGGGTAGACCCCATAGCCAGATCACGAGCCGCTTCGGAATTCGCCTCAACATTAAACGGTGTTTCATACCACCCGGTGTAATACGCCACCGGCTCGGCAACAGCCCAGAACATAAGACCGATACCCATGCCCGCTGCGAACAACATGGCAAACCACGAAATTCGGGTGAACTCCGGCTTTGCATCTTGCCCGCCAAGACGGATCTTACCCACTGGCATGAAGATAAGCGCAAGGCTCACTATCACGAAGATATTGGCGCTTAGCAGGAAGAACCAGTCAAAACTGGCGATAATTCCCCACTTTGCTCCATCAAGCGTTTCCTTGGCCAAAGCCGGAAACATGAGAGTTCCTATGACAAACGCCACTACAACCACTGCAGTTACCGGGAATACCCAGTTATGCAGGTCCAGGCCAAACGGATTGATATTATCCTGGCCTGCAACGTAGTCCGTTTGATATTCGTCTTTCACTACCTCGCCCACGTGGAGCCTCCTGGTTTTGGTGTGATGTCTGAAAGATGGATGATGAGAGGCTATTCCAAGCCGCCCCGAAAGATTACAAGCGCGTTATCCTATTACTTTGATCTCAAAACATCAAAGTACCCCTTGTGTCGCGTCCCTTCACAGAATTATAGACCACACAAAAAAGGGCGAAGTCTTTTTTCAATTCTTTTCAGCAGCTTGCTCCATGTTGGCCTGTCTGGCATATACTGAGGAGCACCCATCCTCCAGGGCCATTTAGAGGTATTCATGGTTAAGACCACCACCTTCCCTTTTCGCTATTCCGCCTACGCCCTCAGCATCGCGGGACTGCTCATTTCCCTTCCGCTCTCATTGTGGGCCGGCTCGGGATACCTATTCCCACTTGTGTTCGCTGCCCTGACGGCCCTTGGCACCAGAGATCTTCTGCAGCGAAAACACACCGTTAGCCGCAACTACCCAATCATGGCGAACTTTCGGTATCTGCTCGAATCCATAGGGCCAGAGATTCGCCAGTACTTTATTCAATCGGATACCGATGAACGCCCTTTCTCGCGTGAGCAGCGCGCCATTGTTTATCAGCGCGCCAAAGGGGTGCTCGACAAACGCCCGTTCGGTTCGCAACTGTCGATGTACGAAGAAGGCTTCGAGTGGATGAACCACTCCCTCACCCCCACCAAACTGCCGTCCAACGACTTCCGGGTAGTGATCGGGAAACATTGCGCAAAACCTTACAGCGCCAGCATTTTTAACGTTTCTGCCATGAGCTTTGGTTCGTTATCGGCGAACGCCATACTGAGCCTGAACGCCGGGGCCAGGAAAGGCGGTTTTTACCATGACACCGGTGAAGGCTCCATCTCTCGTTACCACAAAGAACCGGGCGGGGATTTGGTCTGGGAGATTGGTTCGGGTTACTTCGGCTGCCGTCATCCGGATGGCACCTTCAGCCCGGAGCGGTTTCAGGAGAATGCCCGCCTGGATCAGGTAAAAATGATAGAGGTCAAACTATCTCAGGGGGCCAAACCCGGCCACGGCGGCATTCTTCCCGCCGAAAAAGTCACCGCTGAAATCGCTGACGCACGCGGTGTACCCATGGGCGAAGATTGCGTTTCACCGTCTAGCCACTCTGCGTTTTCCACCCCTATTGAGCTGCTTGAGTTTATCGAGCAACTGCGGGAGCTTTCCGGTGGCAAACCCGTTGGCTTCAAACTCGCCATCGGGCATCCGTGGGAGTGGTTCGCGATCGTCAAAGCCATGCTGAAAACCGGCAAGAAGCCGGATTTTATCGTTGTCGATGGCGGCGAAGGTGGTACCGGTGCTGCCCCGCTGGAGTTCATTAATCGCCTGGGCATGCCGCTGAACGAAGCTCTGCTGCTGGTACACAACACTTTGGTTGGTGCCAACCTGCGCGATGACATCGCCATAGGCGCGGCTGGCAAAATCACCTCAGCCTTCAACATTGCTCGCACACTGGCCATGGGCGCTGACTGGTGCAATGCCGCACGCGGTTACATGTTCGCCTTGGGCTGCATTCAGGCGCTTAACTGCCACACCGGCCGCTGCCCGTCTGGTGTCGCCACCCAGGACCCGCGCCGTGGCAACAAATTGGACGTGCCCCTGAAAAGCGAACGGGTGTACAACTTCCACAACAAGACGCTGGATGCCCTTCAGAACCTGCTGGAAGCCTCTGGCTTGAAACATCCTTCAGAATTGGGGCCGGAACATATTGTACGCCGAGTGTCGAAAACCAAGGTGCAGAGCTATCTCGACCTGTACCATTTTCTAGAGCCCGGCATCTTGCTTGAGGGCGAAACCGGGTTAACGGTGTTCGATAAATACTGGAAGTGCGCGAAACCGGATACCTTTGAGCCACCGGAATTCATCCTGAAACTCAGAGAAACCAAGTTGCGGTAAATGTTCCGAAGAAAGTCGCCCGTCACCTGTTTATTTTTATTTGGGGCTGGCGTATACTTCGCTCCCGCTAAGCCACTGAGATAAACCTCTTTTCTTGGCGGCGAGCAGTTTACGGGGCGTAGCGCAGCTTGGTAGCGCACTTGCATGGGGTGCAAGGGGTCGTAGGTTCAAATCCTACCGTCCCGACCAGAATTCCCTACTCAAAGCCTGGATCGCAAGATCCGGGCTTTGTTGTATCTGGCCATCACTCCGCTAATTGATAACGCCTTTCCGGCCGGCCAACACTGCCGTAAGTCACTTCCGCCGACAGCTTTCCTTCTCCAACCATGAATTCGAGATAACGCCGCGCCGTTGTCCGAGAAGCACCGATGGCGCTACCCACTGCCTCTGCGCTCCAAGGCTCGCCATCGCCGATCACGTCCTGTATTTTTTCGAGCGTCAGAGCATCGATACCTTTCGGCAATCGGCCACTTGCCGCTTGAGCATCTTCTTCACTGGCGCGAGGGATCAAGGCGTCCACTTCATTCTGTGCAAGTTGATTCAACCCGGACAAATGCTCCAGCCGGGCACGGAACCGGTTAACCGCTTCCTCCAGTCGCTCGAACACCAACGGCTTTAAAATGTAATCGCAAACACCCCCTCTCAATGCACTGCGCAGGGTATCTACCTCTTTGGCTGCGGTGATCAAGATGACATCACTGGTGCTGTCTTGCGCTCTGAGCTCTCTTAACAGATCCAGACCACTGCCATCCGGAAAATAGACATCCAATAAAATCAGATCCGGGGCCAACACCTCCACAAGGTCACGTGCATCCGCCAAACTGTGGGCAATACCGCAAAGCTCAACGTGATCAAGCCGTTCAACAAACCTTCGCTGAATTTCCGCAATCTGGCGATCATCTTCAGCGATCAATATCCGAATCGTGTTCAATGGGCGCTCCTGGGTTCCGGAACCTTTGGTAAGTATAAAGTGAAGCGACTGCCAACGTCGGGCAGGCTTTCAACCGTAATCGAGCCTCCCCAACGTTCAAGAAACTGACGCACCAGGTACAACCCATAGCCGTGCTGTTTACTTGTACCCTGTTTGCTGGTTACGCCTTTCTCGAAAATCCGGTCGCGTTCGCCCTCACCGACGCCAGCGCCCTGATCGTCCACCTCAAAGATAAGTTCCTGACCAAGGTCGGTCATCGAGAGCGTTACGCGCCCTCCTTCACCGGCGTGCTGGCGAGTTGCTTCCAGCGCGTTATCGATCAGATTGCCCAACACACTGACCAATTGATCTCTGGGCATGGCATCGGGAATGTCGCTCATCTGACTACCCGAGTCTATGTCGAGGTGCAGCCCCATTTCCCGAGCCCGGTTATATTTCCCCAACAGGCAACCCGCAATAACCGGGTCAGGCACCGCCTCCAAAAGCAGATGAATCAAGCTCTGGTGGTCGCTGGTTTCACGGCCAATCAGACTCAAGGCATCGTCATGGGCACCAATCTGAATCAAGCCAGCAATGGTGTGAAGCTTGTTGGAATACTCATGGGTTTGGCTGCGGAGCGTGTCGGCATATTGCTGTATTCGTGTTAGCTGCTGACTGACATGATCCAATTCGTCCCGCAACCGGAAACTGGCCACCACACCGATGGCCTCGTCGCCTTGCCGAACCGGAAGCCGGTTTACCACCATTTGCCGGTTCCTGAGCCAAACTTCCCGGTCGAAATCCGGGGTACCGGTTTTCAGCACGGAGAGCAGATCACTATCCGGCAACACCTCATGAATCGGCCGACCAACCAGCGAGGTGCCGTTATCAAAACCCAATGTTTCAAGTGCTGCTCGGTTAACCGTTGTGATGATGCCATCGCGGTTCACGGCAATAATGCCCTCACGCACCGACTGCAAAGTGGCATTGCGCTCCTCGAATAAACGGGCGATTTCTTCCGGTTCCAAACCAAAAATCTCGCGTTTGAAACGCCCGGCGATCACTACGGCAACCAAAATGCTGACCAGCAGCATCAGGCCCACTATGCCGTAGAAAACAAACTTGTATCGCTGAATGGTGTTGCCAACCTGGGCAACGCTGTAGCCAACGGAAACGATTCCGATGATCTCGCCGGTTTCAGGCGCAAATACCGGCGCTTTTCCCCGCACCGTATCCCCCAAGGTACCCACGGCTCTCGACACATAGCCACGCCCGTTTTTCAGGGCTTCTCCGCCGTCATCCCCATCGTCATCGGCCATCGATTTTCCGATTCGGTCTGGTGAGGGATGCGCCAGACGGATCGCCCGGTGATCGCCAATGACAATAAAGAGGGCTTCATTCGTGGCTGCCATCGTAGACGCCAGACGATTCAATGCCTCGGTATCACGCTGCTGTATGCCGGCGATAACAGACGGGGCAGCGGCAACCGTTTTCGCCACCATCAAAGCACGCTGACCAATTTCACTGTACAGAGATTCGCTCAGGTAATAGCCCGCCACCCCACCAATCAATGCGGTCTGCAGGGCGCTGACCAGTGCCAGCGTAAGAATCATTCGGGTTTTCAGTCGGGTTTTTCTTGCCACAGCTTAATCAGATCTTCTTGTCATTTACTCGTGAGGTTAAAGCACACAGCGCCGATTTGCCCGTGAACTTTATGAACTTAATGGGCTTTAGGTTTTTTAAAGGCAATACGCCCACAAACTTTTTAGCAAGATGACCAGCTTTTAATCTACAACGAGAGCTCCTCCGGAGTGCCTAAAACAACAATCGAAGGATAACTATTCATGTTTATCAAACGAACCCTGAGTTTCGCAGCGGCAGCCGCTTTCAGCATGTCCGCTATGGCGTGGCAGCCTTCCGGTAAAGTCGAATGCCTGGCTCCGGCCGACCCGGGCGGCGGTTGGGACTTTACCTGCCGCAGTGTTGGCAATGTAATGCAGTCACTCAAGCTGGTCGAAGGCACCGTACAAACAATCAATATGGCAGGTGCCGGAGGGGGCGTTGCCTACGCACACACGGTCAGCAAACGAAACAAAGACGACAAACTAATCGTCGCGGCTTCTACGGCAACCACCACGCGCCTGGCGCAAAAACAGTTCCCCGGCCTGGATGCCGATATGGTGAAGTGGGTCGGTGCACTGGGTGCAGACTACGGCATCATTGCCGTGGGCAAGAATTCTCCTTATAAAACCTTAAACGACCTGTTTGAAGCCAGTAAGGCTAATCCACGTGCTGTTAAGTTCTCCGGTGGCAGCGCCCGTGGCGGCTGGGACCACCTGAAAGTTCTGATTGCCGCCAAGGCTGCCGGGGTCGAGAACCTGCCGTCTATTCCTTATCTGTCCTACAACAACGGCGGCGAAGCGATGACCCAGGTAGTTGGCGGGCAGGTTGATGCCTTTACCGGCGACATCTCCGAGGCGACCGGCTTTATGGAATCCGGCGATTTACGGGTACTCGCTGTGCTATCGGAAGAACGCCTGCCGGGTGAATTCAGCGACATCCCCACCGCCCGAGAGCAAGGCATTGATGCCCTGGGCCCTAATTGGCGCGGTTTTTATATGCCCAAAGGCGCCAGCGACGAAGCCAAGCAATACTGGGTTGAAGCCATCGACACCCTGTACGCCAGCGCTGAGTGGAAAGAGGTCATGAAAAGCAACGGCCTGATCCCCTTCCATCCGGATGCCGACAAGTTTGAAGACTTCGTCCATCAACAGGTGCAGGACATCAACAATCTGTCTCGCGAAATCGGGTTGATGAAATGAGTGGATTGAATGACCGCATACTCGGCCTGGGCCTGTTGGTCCTGGCCGTTGCCTACGGCTGGGTCGCGCAGCAGTGGCCAGAACCGTTTGGCGGCTCCCACGGCATGGGGCCCGAAACCTTCCCGACGATATTGTCGTTCATTTTGGTCATTGGCAGCCTGTACCTGATGGTAAAACCGGATCAGGACACTCCGTGGCCCTGGGGCAAAACCGCTCTGGAACTTCTGTTCTCGGTCATCGTGCTGGTGATCTACGCATTGCTTCTAGAGCCTCTGGGGTTCGTTATCTCGACCACCTTAACCGTTGGCGCGTTGAGCTGGCGAATGGGGGCCAGGCCTCGCAGTGCCTTTCTGACCGGGTTGGTCAGCGCGGTTGTGGTGTACGGTTTGTTTAATTACGGTTTGTCACTGAGCCTGCCCGCCAGCCTACTGGAGTTTAGCTAATGGAAACTCTCGGATTTTTGATAGACGGGTTTGCGGTGGCTCTCACCCCGTACAATCTGATGTACGCGTTATTCGGCGCCTTTGTCGGAACGCTGATCGGCTGTCTGCCGGGCCTCGGCCCTGCCAACGGCGTGGCCATCCTGATCCCGCTGGCGTTCACGCTGGGATTGCCTCCGGAAACCTCCATGATTCTGCTGACATCGGTGTACGCAGGAGCCATGTACGGGGGACGGATCTCTTCAATCCTGCTGAACATCCCGGGCGATGAACCCGCGATGATGACATGCCTCGACGGTTACCCGATGGCGCAGAAAGGCCGGGCGGCCGATGCTTTGGCCATATCAGCCATCGCCTCGTTTTCCGGCGGACTGATCGGCACCATCGGCTTGATCATGCTGGCACCGGTACTGGCGAAGTTTGCGTTGACCTTCGGCCCGGCGGAGTACTTCGCACTGTTCGTGCTGGCGTTCGCCACACTCGGCGGCATCACCGGCAAGAACCCGATGAAAACCGTCATTGCTGCGGCGCTGGGCATTATGATTTCCACCGTCGGCATCGACATTTCTACCGGTACCCAGCGCTACACCTTTGGCGTTCTGGAGCTTTACGAAGGGATTGATTTCATCTTGGCCATCGTAGGTCTGTTTGCGATCTCCGAGCTGCTGTTTTTTGTCGAGTCGCGCCTTGGTAGCGGCCACAAGAAAGTGAACGTGGGCAAACTGACGCTGTCGTTCAAAGAGCTGGTCACTACGATACCCTCGCAGCTTCGTGGCGGTGTTCTCGGCTTCATCGCCGGCGTACTGCCCGGTGCTGGCGCATCGCTAGGTAGCTTTATTAGCTACACCTTGGAAAAAAAGGCAGTGGGCAAGAAAGGCAACTTCGGTAACGGAGACATTCGCGGGGTTGTCGCCCCGGAAGCCGGCAACAACGGTGCGGCATCGGGTGCCTTGGTACCGATGCTGACACTGGGGGTTCCTGGCAGCGGCACCACCGCGGTTCTGCTGGCGATGCTGATCTCCCTCAACATCACACCTGGCCCGCTGATGTTCACTCAGAATGCAGACATTGTCTGGGGTGTTATTGCGGCGCTATTGATCGGTAACGTACTGCTGCTGTTGCTTAACGTTCCAATGATTGGTGTGTTTGTCAGGCTGCTGTCGATACCACCGATGTATCTGCTTCCTATCGTTACGATGGTTGCCTTCGTGGGTATCTACTCCATCAGCAACAGCACGTTCGACCTCTACTTTATGGTGGCGTTCGGGATAGCCGGTTACTTCCTGCGTAAACTGGAAATACCGCTGGTGCCAATCATCCTTGGCTTGCTATTAGGGCCTGAAATGGAGAAAAACCTGGGGCATGCGCTGATTCTGTCGGACGGTGACTGGAGCACGCTCTGGAGCAGCCCTCTGGCGTTGGGGCTTTGGATTGTTGCCGGTTTAGGTCTGATGCTGCCAGTGATCGTTGGCCCGCTCCTGAGACGGCGCATGAAGTCGGCGATGACTGAAAATCCGGTTAGCGACTAGTTAACGCAGCTTTGCCACTTTCATGAACCATAAAAAACACCGGGCTGCTGCCCGGTGTTTTGTTTCTAACTTATAACTTAGCGCATCGTTTTCAGCGCTTGCGCCCACTTCGCTAATTCTTCCAACATTGCGTTTGCTGACTGCGCGTGAACATCTTCAGCCAGGAACTGGCGATTCTCGTCCAGCTTTTCCCACGGCATCTGAACCATAACCCCCTCGGTCATTGGCATCATTTTCACAGTGGTAACCAGTTGCTTGGCAGTTTGAGCCGAGCGCAGGCCGCCAGACACCCCGCCGTAGCTTACAAAAGCACACGGCTTGTAGTTCCACTCGTTGAACAGATAGTTCACCGCGTTAACGAAAGACGGAGGTGGGCAGAAGTTGTATTCAGGAATCACAAACACGAAAGCATCTGCGTTGGACACGCTCTCAGACCATGCCTTGGTATGGTCGTGCTCGTACTTCTGCATGCGCGGGTGATTCGGTTCGTCATAAACCGGCAGGTTAAAATCTGCCAAGTCCACCAGCTCACTTTCAAATCCCCCCTGCTTGTTAGCAGCCTTGTTGAACCACTCTGCGACGGAAGAGCCGACGCGGCCCGGGCGGGTGCTACAGATAATAGTTTGCAGCTTGAGAGACATAGTCATCCTTCCTTTTTACTTCAATATTTAAGTTTGTAGATCCACTATAAACAGAGCGTTCATTGAATAAAAACGAAGAAAACTGCAGCATCTATTCAGTTTTTCTGAATAGATGCTGCGCATGGAGAGGATTTCGTTGAAGCGGTTTATTCGGCTGAAGCGATCAAGCTGGCGTTACCGCCGGCAGCCGTGGTGTCGATACACAGGTGACGTTCGATCACGTAACGCTGGTCCAGCGTGTGCTCGGTGATTACCGGCAACAGTGCTCCATCCCGCACCGCAAGCGCTTCGCGATAGCGTTTCAGCAGCGGCTTTTCCGCGACGCTAACAACGGCTTCGTAGCCATCAAGCTGTGTCAGTGCCTCTGGCTCCAAAAAACCGTCAGTGGCAACAACCGGTAGGCCAGCATTGATCGCTCGCGCCAGCGCTTTTTCAGCACCCGGAGCCACCACCACAACTTTGTTGCCTTGCGACAAAGCCACACCGGCCTGCTCGACTGCCGAGGCAGTATCTGGCCCCACGCACAACACAACGCCCCGAGCGTGGCAAGACAGATGGTTCTGCTCACCGGTCGGCCCCGGCATTTCTTCATAGCCGAGATCCAGCGGTGCCGGCACATCACCAAAGAAAGGGCTCAGAGCCTGCTGACGACCTTCTGCCGCAGGTACATCCAGCTTGGCCAGCTGATCAATCAGCTTTTGCACCTTACGGGCGCCAACGGCTTTGCCCTCACCGGCCGGTTTCTCAACAACGTCACCCTTGATGAAGCGTCGTACGTATTGCGGGCCACCCGCTTTCGGTCCGGTTCCCGACAAGCCTTCACCACCAAAGGGCTGAGAACCCACAATAGCGCCGATCTGGTTACGGTTAACGTAGGTGTTACCGACTTTGATTCGGCTGGCAATGTGCTCGATACGGCGATCCACCCGGCTATGAATGCCGAAGGTCAGGCCGTAGCCTTTAGCGTTAACCGCATCCACCACTTTGTCGATATCCTTGGCTTCGAACGTGGCAACATGCAACACCGGCCCGAAGATTTCTTCTTCCATTTCCTCGATTCCGCTGACTTGCAGAACCGCAGGTGAAACGAACATGCCCTTTTCGGGCACTGGCAGTTTCTTGAGCAGCTTGCCCTTTTGCTCGAATTTCTTGCAGTGGTCGTTGATCTTCTGACGAGATTCCTCGTCAATCACTGGCCCCACATCGGTGGACAGCTCCCACGGGTCGCCAATACCCAGCTCTTCCATGGCACCGTACAGCATTTCCAGCAAGCCATCGGCAATGTCTTTCTGCACGTAGAGCATACGCAGGGCTGAACAACGCTGACCGGCACTCTGGAACGAGGAAGCCAGAACGTCGCGCACTACCTGTTCCGGCAAGGCAGTGGAGTCCACAATCATGGCGTTCATACCACCGGTTTCAGCAACCAGCGGCGCATCCGGAGCCATGTTTTTGGTCATCGCCTTGTTGATGAGTTTGGCGGTATCGGTACCACCAGTGAAACAAACCCCTTCAATGCGCGAGTCCGACGTCAGCGCAGCACCCACGGTGCCACCGTCACCGGGCAACAACTGGATGGCGTCTTTCGGAATGCCGGCCTCGTGCATTAATTCAACCGCACGCACGGCCAACAAAGAGGTCTGCTCCGCAGGCTTGGCCACCACGGTATTTCCGGCTGCCAGGTTAGCCAAAATTTGACCGGTAAAGATGGCCAACGGGAAGTTCCAGGGCGAGATACAGCAAATCACCCCACGGGCCTCTCCGGCATCCTTATAACGGATACCCTCGTTGGCGTAGAACATGGCGAAGTCCACCGCTTCACGAATCTCAGCCACGGCGTCAAACAAAGACTTGCCTGCTTCCCGAGTCGTTAGTGCGAATAGCTCATCCACGTTTTCTTCGTAGAGATCACCCACCTTACGGATCAGCTCAGCACGCTTTTCTGCCGGGACGGCCGCCCATTCTTTGAAACCGTTACGGGCCGCTTCGACAGCGGCATCCACGTCTGCTTCGGAAGCATAGGTAATCTGACCCACTACGTCGTCCAGATCAGCAGGGTTGCGAACATCTACTACCTCGCCACCCTTTGCTTCAGTGACCGTTACGGGACCACCCTGCCACTGGTGTGTTTTATACTTGCCTCGCCCTTCGTTCAGCTCGGCCACGGTGACGGGATCGGTCAAATCCCACCCCTTTGAATTACGGCGCTGCTCGCCGAAGATATCCGCCGGCTTAACGATCATTTGGCTGGAAACATCGCGACCCAGCGCATTCACGGCATCAATCGGGTCTTTGGCGATCTCTTCCGGGGTAATGCTGGTATCGACAATCTGGTTAACAAAGGAGCTGTTCGCGCCGTTTTCCAGCAAGCGGCGAACCAGGTAGGCCAGCAAATCTTTGTGAGCACCTACCGGTGCGTAGATCCGGCAAGGCACTTTGCTTGCCTTCAGCACCTGGTCGTGCAGAGACTCACCCATACCATGCAGGCGCTGGAACTCGAACTTATCGCGGCTCAAATCTTTCGCCAGCTCTAACACCGCGGATACGGAATGCGCGTTGTGGGTGGCGAACTGTGGGTAGATGCGATCGGTCATGCCGAGTAGCTGAGTCGTACACGACAAGTAGGACACGTCGCTACAGGCTTTACGGGTAAACACCGGGAAGCCCTCAAGCCCCATTACCTGAGCGCGCTTGATTTCGGCATCCCAGTAGGCGCCTTTTACCAGACGCACCATGATCCGGCGGTTGTGCTTCTCGGCCAGCGCGTACAACCAATCCAGTGTCTGTGAGGCACGCTTGGCAAAGGCCTGAACGACCACACCAAAGCCGTCCCATCCATCCAACGCCGGGTCGGCAAAGATTGCTTCGATGACATCCAGAGAAAGATCCAGACGATCCTGCTCCTCCGCGTCAATGTTGAAACCCATGTTCGCCGCAGCGGCTTTTTTGGCCAGCTCCAGCGCTCGGGGCACCAATTCGTTCATCACTCGTTCTTTCTGGCCGTACTCGTAACGGGCCAATAATGCGGAGAGCTTTACCGAGATTCCCGGATTGGTGCGAACGTCGCCTTCACAACGCTTGCTGATGCTATCGATGGCCGTGGCATAGGCCTGGTAATAACGTTCTGCGTCGGCGTCCGTGCGTGCGGCTTCACCCAGCATATCGTAAGAATAGGTGTAGCCCTGCTCTTCCATTTCCTGGCCGTTCTCCTGGGCTTCTTCGATGTCCCTGCCCAGAACAAACTGGCGGCCCATTTCTTTCATGGCCTGCCCAGCGGCCACGCGCACGACCGGCTCGCCCAAACGCTTCACCAAATGACGCAAGGTGTCGCCTACACTTTGACGTTCAGAATCCTTCAGCAGGTTGCTGGTCATCAGCAACGCCAGAGTGGCGGAGTTGATCAAGCCGGATTTAGCTTTGCCAACGTGGGCGCCCCAGTTACCGGAAGTGATTTTGTCTTCGATCAGATCCTGAATGGTGAAGTTATCGGGCACCCGAAGCAGCGCCTCCGCCAAGCACATTAGTGCCACTCCTTCTTTGGTGGTCAGCCCGTACTCGGCCAGGAATTTTTCCATGATCGTCGGCTTCGCGTTGTCACGCACATCGCGCACCAGCTCTGCTGCTCGGGCAGAAATCGCTTGGCGGGTTTCATCAGACAGCTGAGCCTGCTCAATCAGTCGGTGAATCACCTCATACTCGTCCGCCAGATAATTATTGCGAAGCGCCTGACGAATTTCGTGGAGCTCTTTTGCCGCGGATTGCTGCAAACTCATGGTTATGCCTCCTGATTATTGGAATACTGACCGCATTGTAGCGAAGGCGTAATATTCTATTTTCCTATTAGGCGCCTTAATCCGGACTTATTTCCTTTAATTAGCCCACCATAATTATCAAAAAAACCTCACATCCATTAAAATTAGGAAAACTGACTTATAAAGCCCCATTTCAATCGCACACAACAAGGATAGCAGTCATGTCGGATCTCGACAGAATCGACCTTGCCATCATCCGAGAGCTCCAGAACAACGGGCGCATTACCGTTACCGACCTGGCTTCCAGAGTGGGCCTGTCCAAAACCCCTTGCCAAATACGCATGCGTCGGCTCGAAGAACAGGGCTACATCACCGGCTATTCTGCCATGGTGAACCAGACGAAACTCGGGCACTCTCATGTAGCCTTTGCTCAAGTAACTCTGAGCGATACCTCCAGCAAGGCTTTGGCGGCATTCAATGATGCCGTCAAAAAGATCTCTTCGGTGGAGCAATGCCACATGATGGCCGCTAATTTTGATTATCTGCTGAAGATTCGCACACGAAACATGGCCGAGTATCGACAGGTGCTGGGAGAGCAAATTTCCAACCTGCCCCATGTTCTGCAAACCAGCACCTTTGTTGTCATGGAAAACGTGAAAGACCGGGGCCTTTAATGACTACACTTGATCAAGCCACCGCACAACGCATCGTTGACCGTGCGATGCCCGTGATTGGCCATTCCGTCAACGTGATGACTCCGGACGGCATCATCATCGCCTCTGGCGACTCCCTAAGAGTGGGAGCCATGCACCAGGCGGCTCGGCAGGTAGCTGAAACCTGCGCACCCGTGGTGATTACAGAGCAAGAGGCTTGCCGATATACCGGAACACGGGCGGGCGTCAATTTACCGGTTGAAGTGGCGGGCAAGATCGTAGCGGTTGTCGGCATCTCGGGCACACCGGAAAAGGTTTTGCCGTTTGCTGACCTGGTCCGGGTGACCGCTGAGCTGATTTTGGAACAGGCTTCCTTGATAGAGGTAAGCCGCCAACGCCGGCAGCAAATTGAAAACACCTTGCTGGCACTGCTGAATGGTGAACCGGTTTCGCAACACTGGCTTGAGCAATTATCGATTGATCTTAGCAAACCCCGGATTGCCGTGGTGTTCGAAACAAGTCAGCCCGACCTGCCTTGGTTATCCGATATCACCTCGTTAGCCCGGGCTTTAGAGCGTATTGAACCCGAGGCTCTGGTCATGCAGACGCCGGACCGGAAGATTGTATTCTTTTTTATCGAGAAATCGCCGCAAGACGCCATGAATACTGCGCTGGCGCGGCTTCCTCAGAATCTAGGAGATGCGACATCGGCTGCCACCGGTGCCGTCTTCAGCAACAACCTGCAAGCTTGCTACGAGTCAGCCGAAGCGGCCTTACAGGCCGCCAAGCAGCGTTTCCCAGCGCCCGTTCGCGGACATTATGAAGACTTTCCGCTGGCAACACTGTGGCGAAGTCTGCAACCGAAATGGCAACAAGAGCAGCTGAATCGGGCTCTTCGGCCTCTTCGCAATCATGCCCGCAGTGATCAGTACCTCAAGACACTTAGAGCCTTTATTTCCTCCGACGGAGATATCCAGCGATGCGCTCAACAACTCCATCTGCATCGTAACTCGGTTCGGTATCGTCTAAAAGGCATCGAAGCTTTAACGGGCTTTTCGCCATTCCGGCTCGAAGATCTCGCGCTCCTCTACTTGGCTCTGGAATCCAATTGACAATTAGTGCATACGCACAAATATATCGCGCAAAAATAGATCAACTCTATCCTTATGCATAACGAATTCTTGTCAATCTGCTCTTACACTTAGCACCACATAACCGACCACAGAGTCGGTGTCACAATCGGGTTGATTCTGGAGATGTCCAATGCATCTGGTGCTGATATTGGTCGCGGTCATAATTTTCATTGTGTTCGCCACCAGCCGTTTAAAACTAAACCCCTTTATTACCTTGCTGCTCGCCTCGTTTCTGGCAGCGTTTGCCTTCGGTCTTCCTTTAGCCGACATAGAGAAAACCATTCGAGCAGGCTTTGGTAACATTCTCGGCTACATCGGTCTGGTGATTGTTCTGGGCACAATCATAGGCGTGATCCTTGAGCGCACCGGTGCCGCTATTGTGATGGCCGAGAGCGTGGTCAAATGGCTCGGCCAGAAATTCCCGACGCTCACTATGTCGATTGTCGGCTTTATCGTCGCCATCCCGGTATTTTGTGATTCGGGATACGTCATTTTGAACAGTCTTAAACGCTCTATGGCCCGAACGCTCAATGCATCTCCTGTGGCCATGACCGTTGCCCTGTCTACGGGCCTGTTCGCCACCCACACGCTGGTTCCACCAACCCCAGGCCCTATTGCTGCCGCTGGCAACCTGGGACTGGAGAACAATCTGGGTATGGTCATCGGTGTCGGGCTGGTGTTTGCCATCATCGCTGCTTTTGCCGGCCTGTTCTGGGCATCCCGCTGCAAAGATCTACCCAGCACCGAGCTCGAGCAGGCAGAAGAGGCGTTCGAAGAGGCCAAACAGCACTACGGCGAACTGCCTTCTGCCACCAAAGCGTTTGCTCCGATCTTCGTTCCAATTTTGCTGATTTGCACAGGCTCCGTTGCCAATTATCCCACTGCGCCGCTGGGTGACGGAATGACCTATGACATTCTGAACTTTCTCGGCAAACCGCTGAACGCTCTTCTCATCGGACTTGGATTTGCACTCACACTGCTGCAAGGACGAAACAAGTTTGAAGAATTTGGCCGCCACACCAGCAAAGGCCTGGAAGTTGCTGCGCCCATTATTCTGATTACCGGTGCCGGTGGTGCATTCGGAGCGGTTCTGGCTGCCACCCCCTTGGGTAGCTACCTCGGCGACACGCTATCCACCTTAGGCTTGGGCGTCATTATGCCGTTTATCGTCGCAGCTGCTCTCAAGTCGGCTCAGGGCTCGTCTACCGTTGCGCTGGTGACCGCGTCTGCACTGGTTGCACCACTACTCCCGCAACTGGGACTGGATTCCGAGCTGGGCCGGGTACTCACCGTCATGGCCGTGGGTGCCGGGGCAATGACAGTGTCCCATGCTAACGACAGCTACTTCTGGGTGGTGTCCCAGTTCAGCAAAATGAACGTTGCAACTGCCTACAAGTCGCACACCACCGCAACCTTGGTGATGGGGCTGGTGACCATCGCCTGCGTGTGGCTAACCTCACTGGCGGCTTTGTGACATGCGCATCGTCATTGCTCCCGATTCGTTCAAGGAATGCCTGGCAGCCGATCAGGTTGCCAGTGCACTGGGCCGTGGCTGGGCAAAAGCTGCACCTCGAGACGAGATCATCGAAGTGCCACTGGCCGATGGCGGAGAAGGGACGACCGTTGCGCTGACGGAAGCCCTGCACGGGCAATTGCATTCCGTTACCGTTACGGGGCCACTGGGTGAACCGGTCGTCGCCCGCTATGGGCTGACCAACAATTCCGGCACAGCCATTATCGAAGTGGCCGAAGGGAGCGGCCTGCACTGTGTGCCTTCAGACCAGAGAAACGCCCTAACGGCCTCGAGCTACGGCACAGGCGAATTGATGCTGGAAGCACTGGCCCACAAACCGAAAGCACTGATCATGGGGCTAGGCGGCAGTGCCACAACGGACGGCGGAGCCGGAATTCTACAAGCACTAGGCGCAAAGCTGCTCGACAAAGAAGGTAACCGCATTCCGCCCGGTGGCATCGGTCTGGCCAAACTCGCCAGTCTGGATTTACAGCCGGCACTTGACGCGCTTGGAGACACCCGCCTGGTTGTTGCCTGTGACGTCAACAACCCGTTGACCGGCCCTAATGGCGCTGCCGTTGTGTTTGGGCCTCAAAAAGGCGCCAGCATTCAACAGCTCATAAAACTGGACGCCAATCTGGCTCACTTTGCCCGACTGGCAAAAAAACAGGGCTGGGACATCGCGAGCTTCCCCGGTAGCGGTGCCGCCGGCGGTATCGGCGGGATGGTCGCAGGCATTCTCGGCGCGCAATTACGCCCCGGCATCGAGCTTGTGATGGAAACCGTCGAGCTGGAACGTCACATCCAAACAGCCGATTTGGTGATCACTGCCGAAGGGGCCATCGACAACCAAAGCGCTTACGGCAAAACCCCCGCAGGGGTGGCACTGGTGGCCAGGAAATACAGCGTACCGGTGGTAGGCTTTGCTGGCATGCTGGGGCAAGATTTCTCTGCCCTGCAGGCGCAGGGCCTAACGGCCGCGTTTTCAATCACCCGAGGGCCTATGGAACTCCAAAGTGCCTACGCCCAGGCCGAGGCGAACCTGGAACAGTGCGCGGAACAACTTGCTCTGCTTACTCACGCTCTAAGCAAAAGTAGCTAAGCCCACATAAAACGCAAAAAGCCGGGACGATTCAACGTCTCGGCTTTTTATTGCAACGATTCCCGGCTGCGGTTAATTAACGGGCCGGAGCGTTCAACACATCCAGCACGTCTTCCAGCTCGGTAATCATCTGTCGGATGAGTTGCTTGTACTGGGAGGTGTCGTCTTTCACCTCGGAGCTACTGAGTTTTTGCTTGGCGCCACCAATGGTGTAGCCCTGATCGTACAGCAAACTACGAATTTGGCGGATGGTTATAACATCAGCACGCTGGTAATAACGACGGTTACCCCGGCGCTTGACCGGCGCGAGCTGCGGAAATTCCTGCTCCCAATACCTCAGCACGTGTGCTTTAACGGCACACAGCTCCGCAACCTCACCGATGGTGAAATAGCGTTTCCCCGGAATGACGGGAAGCTCGTTGTTATGACTCGGTTCCAGCATACGTTTCTACTTTTTGTTTCAGTTTTTGGCCGGGCCTGAAGGTAACGACGCGTCGGGCGCTGATCGGGATTTCTTCGCCCGTCTTGGGGTTACGTCCGGGGCGCTGCTTCTTGTCACGGAGGTCAAAGTTGCCGAACCCCGACAACTTGACCTGCTCATTGTGACTGAGAGCACCTCTGATCTCATCGAAGAAAGCTTCTACCATCTCTTTGGCTTCCCGCTTGTTCAAACCTAACTCTTCATACAAGCGCTCTGCCATATCCGCTTTCGTCAAAGCCGCCATCCGTCAACTCCTCAGTGTTGCCCCCAGCTCTTCTTTAAGGGAATCGATCACCCCGTTGAAGAGCGTATGCACTTCGTCTTCATTCAACGTGCGTTCAGGGTGCTGCCAAAACAGGCTCAGAGCCAAACTACGATTGCCCTCACCCAGACTTTCGCCTTCATAGACATCAAACACACGCATATCTGTCAGGTGTTCGCCGGCTTGTTTACGAGCTATTTCTTCAACCTGCGCGAACGACACTTCGCTTCCGATAATGATAGCCAAATCTCTTCGAACTTCCGGAAATTTCGAAACATCTTTGAAATTAGGCACATAACCGGTCACGATCGAATTCAAGAATAGCTCAAACATCAGAATCGTGCCATTAAGTTCAAGGTTTTTCTGCACTTGAGGGTGCAAAGTTCCCAACCAGCCGACACTTTCGCCATCGCGCAGCAATTCTGCTGTTTGGCCGGGGTGCAACGCAGGATGCTGGCTGGCCCTGAACTGAATCTGAATACCGAGTACCTGGAACAGGCTTTCCAGCTCACCTTTTACATCGAAAAAGTCGGATGCCCGGCGGCCGTTAGTCCAGTTTTCAGGATTCTGATTGCCCACCACAACACCGGCCAGCATGGGCTGCTGGTCGATCTGCTCGCCGTCTTTCACAAAGCGAAGACCGGTCTCGAACAAACGGATACGAGGCTGCTGGCGATTCTGATTGTGCTGAACCGTCTTAATCAGACCGCTCCAAAGAGTTGTGCGCATAACTGAGAGATCTGCCGAAATCGGGTTCGCCAAGGCGATACCTTCCCGATCGGGATCAACCAACTGCTGGACTTTGGGGTCAACAAAGCTGTAAGTAATCGCTTCCTGGTAGCCTTGAGCCACAAAGAAGTTGCGAACCGCCGATAGTGGCCGAACCGCTTCTTCCCGAACACTCAATCCTAACGAACCCGTAGGCTCGGTTACCGGAAGGTTGTTGTAGCCATAGATGCGCCCGACTTCTTCAATCAAATCTTCTTCGATCGAAATATCCGGGCGGAAGCTGGGTACGCTGATGCGCCAGCCATCCTTCAGAAGTTTTTCAACACGCAAACCTAGCCGAGACAGAATCTCCTCTACCGTGGTGCGGTCGATCGCCAATCCCAAAACGTCGGCCAAGCGCTTTTCACGCAGGTCAACGGTTTTAGCTTTAGGCAGATCTTCCCAGCTGACCACTTCGACAATCTCGCCCGGCTCACCACCAACGATGTCCATCAGCAGGCGAGTCGCACGCTCCATTGCCTCGCGGGCCAACTCGTAATCAACACCGCGCTCAAAACGGTGAGAAGCGTCGGTATGCAAACCGTAGTGACGCGCCTTTCCTGCCATAGCAATGGGTTCGAAATAGGCAGACTCAAGGACCAGATCCTGGGTTTTGTCATTCACGCCGGAATGCTCACCGCCCATCACGCCAGCAATGGCGATCGGCTTATCGTGATCGGCGATCACCAGAGTTTCAGCCGTCAGTTCAACTTCCTGGCCGTCCAGCAGCACCAGTTTCTCGCCGGCTTTCGCCATGCGAACTACGATGCCACCGGAAATTTCTTCCCGGTCGAACGCATGCAGAGGCTGGCCGAGTTCCAGCATCACGTAGTTCGTCACATCAACCGCTGGGTCGATGGAGCGAATGCCGGAACGACGCAGTTTCTCCTGCATCCACAGCGGCGTTTCGGCTTTCAGATTTACGTTACGCAGAATACGCCCCAGATAACGGGGGCAAGCCTCCGGCGCTTCGATACGAATCGCAGGAACCTCTGAATGAACAGCCTCAACCGGCTCGATTTCAGGGGCTTCCACCACCGAGCTATTCAGTACACCTACTTCGCGGGCCAACCCTTTGATTGACAGGCAATCACTGCGGTTGGGGGTCAAATCAACATCAATGGCGATGTCGTTCAGCTTGAGGTAATCCACCATGCTCTGACCAACCGGAGCGTCGTCCGGCAATTCCATCAACCCCTCATGACTTTCAGACAACGCCAGTTCCGATTCAGAACACAGCATGCCTTGAGACGGCTGACCGCGCAGCTTGGCTTTCTTAATCTTAAAGTTACCCGGCAGCACTGCGCCCACTTCGGCAAACGGCACCTTCAGCCCTTCGCGCACGTTCGGCGCGCCACAAACAACCTGTACGGTTTCGTCACCATTGCTGACCTGGCAAACGCGAAGCTTGTCCGCATCCGGATGTGCCTCTACCGAAAGCACTTCACCCACGATTATCCCGGTAAATTCGCCAGCTACCGGTTCAAAACCGTCCACTTCCAGACCCGCCATGGTGATCTGATCCATCAATGCCTGGGAATCTATGCCCGGATTAACCCACTCTCGCAGCCACTGTTCACTGAATTTCATCGTTCTAGCCTTGTCCTGATGCCATTTATGCGGTTGATTCGGAGACTTGCTTGCGCCTTTTAGCCCTTCGGCTTATCGGAACTGGCGCAAGAAACGCAGGTCGTTTTCAAAGAACATTCGCAGATCTTTCACGCCGTAGCGAAGCATGGCCAGGCGCTCAACGCCCAGACCAAACGCAAATCCGCGATATTCTTCGGCATCAATGCCGCAATGCTCGAACACTTTCGGGTGCACCATTCCGCAACCCATGACTTCCAACCACTTGATGCTGCCGTCGGCTTCCCGGCCCCATTCGATATCCACTTCCGCAGAAGGCTCGGTGAACGGGAAATAAGAGGGACGGAAGCGTACTTTCAAATCTCGCTCGAAGAACACGCGCAAGAACTCTTCTACGGTGCTCTTGAGATCAGCAAAGCTCACATCCTTTTCGATCAGCAGACCTTCTACCTGATGAAACATCGGCGTGTGCGTCATGTCCGAGTCACAGCGGTATACCCGTCCCGGGCAGATCATTCGGAACGGCGGCTTACCGGCTTCCATGGTACGGATCTGAACAGGGGATGTATGAGTACGCAGCAGCGTGCCCGGATTGAAATAGAAGGTATCGTGCATGGCACGAGCGGGGTGATGCCCCGGAATATTGAGGGCTTCGAAGTTATGGTAGTCGTCTTCGATTTCCGGCCCTTGCTCGACGCTGTAACCGGCGCGAGCAAAAATCTCTTCAATACGCTGAAGTGTGCGGGTCACCGGGTGCAGTCCACCCAGATCCTGTCCGCGGCCCGGCAAGGTGACATCAATGGATTCGCTGGCCAGTTTGGCCTCAATGGCGGCCTTTTCAAGATCGGCACGGCGGGCGTTAATAGCCTGTTCAACCTGCCCTTTGGCTTCGTTGATCTTCTGGCCGGCTGCAGGGCGTTCCTCTGCGGAAAGCTTACCCAGTGTTTTGGCCTGCTGAGTAATAGAGCCTTTCTTACCGAGGTACTCTACGCGAATTTGATCAAGCGCCTGAAGGTTGTCTGCCGCTTCGACTGCACTCAATCCGTCCTGAACCAACTGTTCAAGGTTTTCCATTGACCCTGCTCCAAACCTGAAATGAGGTAGGTTAAAACAAAAATAGGGGAAGAGCGCGCCCTTCCCCTATTCAGAAGGCACCGTCATGAACTCATGAGGCGCCCTGATCGATCAGTAATCGATGAAAGAGCTTAAGCGATCACAGGGACGCTTTGGCCTTCTCAACAATAACAGCAAAAGTCTGCTGCTCGTTCATGGCCAGGTCAGCCAGAACCTTACGGTCGATCTCAACATTCGCTTTCTTCAGACCAGCGATCAGACGGCTGTAAGACAGACCGTTTGCACGAGCACCAGCGTTGATACGAGCGATCCACAGAGCGCGGAAAGCACGCTTACGGTTACGACGGTCACGGTATGCGTACTGACCGGCTTTGATAACCGCTTGCTTGGCAACGCGGAATACACGACTACGAGCGCCGTAGTAACCCTTGGCCTGCTTGAGAATCTTCTTATGACGACGACGTGCTACCACGCCACGTTTTACACGAGCCATACTATTATCCTTCTACCTTAATATACTTGATCAAGAAGTTAGCGGCTGAATCAGCACGCCGTCATGCGCTTGATTGAAGCCACATCGGACTTGGCAATCAGCTTGGTGCCACGCAGCTGACGCTTACGCTTAGGGCTCTTCTTGGTCAGGATGTGACTGGTGAAGGACTGCTTGTGCTTGAAGCCAGTGGCGGTTTTCTTGAACCGCTTGGTAGCTCCACTCTTAGTTTTCATCTTAGGCATTTTTTAAAACTCCGCATTCTATTTTAGGAAAAACACTTGTGCCCCTGAACGACAAATCCCCCGCTAATGCGGGGGACCCATCATCGGATCAGGTTCACTTCTTTTTGCGGGGAGCCACAATCATGGTCATCTGCCGGCCTTCCATTTTCGGCCGCATCTCTACCGTTGCAAGCTCTTCAACATCCGCTTCGATTCGGTTCATGAGCTTCATACCAATTTCTTGGTGTGCCATCTCACGGCCCCGGAAACGAATGGTGATCTTGCCGCGGTCCCCGGCTTCAAGGAAACGTACCAGGTTGCGTAGTTTTACCTGATAATCCCCTTCTTCAGTTCCTGGACGGAACTTAAGCTCTTTGACCTGCGTCTGCTTCTGCTTTTTCTTGGCAGCTGCTTTCGCTTTCTTCTCTTCGAAGATTTTCTTGCCGTAGTCCATTATTTTACAGACGATCGGATCGGAATCCGTAACCTGTACCAGATCAAGTGTCGCTTCTTCCGCCATGCGGAGAGCGTCCTCAATTGGAACAACACCAACCTGATTGCCTTCGGCATCGATCAAGCGGACTTCAGTTGCGTCAATATTCTCATTGATAGGCGCTTTTGGAGTACGCCCCCGATTCGCTCGCTGTTTAATAATTAGATCTCCGTTTCAGTTTTGCCTTTACGTTCGATATCGGCAGCCAACAGCTGCTCAAACGCTTCAAGCGATAAGGTTCCTAAATCTTCCCCTTTGCGGGTGCGCACGGCAACCGCGTTGTTCTCGATTTCTTTGTCGCCTACAACGACAAGGTAGGGAACCTTGTTAAGAGTATGCTCGCGGATTTTAAAGCCGATCTTCTCGTTTCTCAAGTCAGCATTTACCCGATATCCCAAAGAATCCCATTTTTTAGCCAATTTTTCACAGTAATCACGCTGATTATCAGTGATATTCAGAACCGCAATCTGTGTTGGGGCCAGCCAGGTGGGGAACGCACCTTCGTATTCTTCGATCAGTATACCGATAAATCGCTCAAAAGACCCGAGAACGGCACGGTGCAGCATGACCGGCGTTTTCCGCTCGGAGTTATCGGCCACATACTGAGCCCCCAAACGACCGGGCATAGAGAAATCCACCTGAATCGTACCGCACTGCCAAACACGGCCGATGCAGTCTTTCAGAGAGAACTCAATTTTCGGGCCGTAGAACGCACCTTCACCCGGCAGCAATTCCCAGTCAACACCGGCACGGTTCAACGCTTCTTCAAGAGCCGCCTCGGACTTATCCCATACTTCGTCAGAACCCACACGCTTTTCCGGACGGGTTGAAAGCTTATACAGGATTTCAGAGAAGCCGAAATCCTCATACACTTCGTGCAGCAAGTGGATAAATGCCGACACTTCTTCCTGAATGGCGTCTTCTTCACAGAAAATGTGCGCATCGTCCTGAGTAAAGCCACGAACACGCATCAAACCGTGCAGTGCACCAGAAGCTTCGTTTCGGTGACAGGAACCGAACTCCGCCAGACGAAGCGGCAGATCCTTGTAGCTCTTCAGGCCCTGATTGAACACCTGCACGTGACAGGGGCAGTTCATGGGCTTGATGGCGTAATCGTGCTTCTCGGACTCTGTGGTAAACATCGCATCCGAGAACTTGTCCCAGTGACCGGACTTTTCCCATAGTGTGCGGGAAACCACTTGCGGAGTCTTGATTTCCTGGTAGCCGTGGTTGCGCAGCTTTCCACGCATGTACTGCTCGATTTCCTGATACAGCGACCAGCCATCCGGATGCCAGAACACCATACCCGGGGACTCTTCCTGCATATGGAAAAGCTTCAGTTTTTTGCCGATCTTGCGGTGATCACGCTTTTCAGCTTCTTCGAGACGATTCAGGTACGCCTTGAGATCTTTTTTGTTACCCCACGCCGTGCCGTACACGCGTTGCAACTGCTCGTTGTTGTGATCACCACGCCAGAAGGCGCCCGCCACTTTAGTCAGCTTGAAGGCTTTCAGCTTACCGGTGCTTGGCACGTGAGGGCCACGACACAAGTCGATGAAGTCACCTTGGCGATAGAACGACAGATCTTCGTCACCGGGAATGTCTTCGATGATCTGGACTTTGTACTCTTCGCCCATGTCTTCAAACAGTTTTACCGCCTCTTCCCGAGACATAACAGAGCGGGAAACCGGAATATCCTGCTTGGCCAACTCTTCCATGCGCTTTTCAATACGCGCCAGATCCTCATTGGTAAACGGACGATCGTATTTGAAGTCGTAGTAGAACCCGTTATCTACCACGGGGCCGATCGTTACCTGAGCCTCCGGGAACAGTTCTTTGACCGCCATTGCCAACAGGTGAGCCGTTGAGTGGCGCACCACGTCCACGCCGTCTTCATCCCGCTCGGTCACGATCGCCAGCTCCGCGTCGTTTTCAATCAAGTGGCTGGTATCGACGAGCTGACCATCCACTTTGCCTGCCAGGGCAGCCTTAGCCAGGCCTGCGCCAATATCAGCGGCAACATCGTGTACGGTAACGGGTTCTGCAAAACTGCGGTGACTGCCATCTGGCAGGGTAATGACGGGCATGAAGCTCTCCTGATGATTCCTCAGCGGTGATCTATACCAAAGATCACATGGTTGTCAGCCTCCGCGACACAAACCGCGGGCCGATTTGAGGGCGAGTTTAACAGAAAAAAGCCCGGCAACAATGCCGGGCTTCTACTAACACCAACCTACCCTTGAATTTAGGCTGGTTGTGGCTGCGCTTCTTCTTTCGCCTTTCGCCTGAGCTGGCCGTAAGCCACAAACCCTAGCAACAAGAGAGCCGGAATGAACATCAGCTCCCTCGGCGGCCGTTCCAGCTTCGCCTGAACCGCCTCAATGGTCCAGCCAAACTGGATACCTGCTTTCTCCGCAGGGCTACCGAAGTTGACGAAGTCCACCGCCAGTGCGCCATCAAACTCTGACACTTCAAGGCCAGCAGCAGCCAAACGCTCGGCGGCAGTTTCACCGGCCGGCATATCGAGCTGCACGTAAGTGGTTACGTCGCTGCCATCAAGAGACATTCCGGACACCCTGAAGACAACGCTTTCGTCTTTAGGTGCCGTTTCAACGTATTCCATAATCGCAGCGCCCTGCACCTCTTCGTGGGGCGGGTAGACCATATCCCAGAAGAATCCCGGGCGGAACAGCGCAAAGGTGATCAGCAACAGCGCGATCGTCTCCCACCAACGGGTGCGAGTGAACCAGAAGCCTTGTGTGGCCGCCGAGAACACCAGCATTGCCGTGACCGCGCTGGCGATCGTGACCAGCAGATCAAACCACCCGGTCAGACCAATCAACAGCAGCTGCGTGTTGAAAATGAACATGAAGGGCAAGATCGCGGTACGGATATCGTAGGTGAAGCCCTGTACACCCGTACGGATCGGATCTGCTCCGGATATGGCAGCCGCCGCATAGGCGGCCAGCCCCACGGGCGGCGTATCATCCGCCAGTATCCCGAAGTAGAACACGAACAGATGCACCGCAATGAGCGGCACCAACAGGCCGTTCTGGGCCCCCAGCGTGACAATAACCGGCGCCATCAAGGTAGACACAACAATATAGTTGGCCGTGGTTGGCAGCCCCATGCCCAGCACAAGACTGATCAATGCCGTGAATATCAGCATCAGCAGCAGGTTACCGCCCGACAAGAACTCCACGAACTGAGTCATGACCAGCCCGATGCCCGTCAGCGTGACCGTACCGACCACGATACCCGCAGTAGCCGTTGCCACACCAATGCCGACCATGTTTCGTCCGCCGGTGGCCAGGGAGTGGAAGAGATCTGATATACCACCAACGAACTCGCCCATCAGGCCGCCGTGCTTGCGGAAGAAAGCCTTCAACGGACGCTGGGTTATGACGATAAAGATCATGAACAAGGTTGCCCAGAAAGCAGACAGCTGCGGCGAGAAACGCTCAACCGTCAGGCACCAAACCAGCACGACAACCGGCAGTAGATAATACAAACCGGTCTTGACCGTTGGCCCCACTTCCGGAAGTTTCCCCATATCCTCATCCGGATCATCCACCTCCAGCTCGGGGAACCTGGTCGCATAACCAATAAGGGCAATGTAACTCAGCAGCAAAGCACTGCCTAACACCCATATTGCTGCAGCACCGAGGTATTCCTTAGTCCAACCGATGCCGTAGTAAACGACCGCCGTCAATGCGAACAGACCGAGCAAAACCACCACCCAGTTCAGCATGCGCTGCGCCAGCGTTGGGCGATTCAGGCGCTCGATGCCCTGCATTTTCAACTTACAGGCCTCAAGATGCACGATGTAGATCAGGGCTACGTAAGAGATCATGGCCGGCAAAATGGCGTGCTTGATTACCTCCAGGTAGGAAATCCCGACGTACTCCACCATGAGAAAGGCAGCTGCCCCCATGATTGGCGGCGTCAACTGGCCGTTTGTGGAGGCAGCTACTTCAACAGCACCGGCTTTGGTAGCAGGGAAGCCAACACGCTTCATCAAAGGAATGGTAAAGGTACCCGTAGTCACCACGTTGGCGATTGATGAACCGGAAATAACACCGCTCAGACCACTGGAAACCACGGCCGCCTTGGCGGGACCGCCTTTCATGTGACCGAGCATGGCGTAGGCGACTTTAATAAAGTAATTACCCGCGCCTGCCCGCTCCAGCAATGCGCCGAACAGCACGAACAAGAAAACAAAGCTGGTGGAAACGCCCAGGGCAACGCCGAAAACGCCTTCGGTACCCAGCCATTGATGGGATGCCAGCTTATTAAGACTCACACCTTTGTGAGAGATCACATCGGGCATGTAGGGGCCGGCCAGCGAGTAACCAATAAACACCGCGGCAACAACGGTTAATGGAAGCCCAAGCGCCCGGCGGGTCGCTTCCAACAGCAACACCAAACCACCCAAGGCCACCCAGAGATCCTGAGTAATCGGCGCTCCAGGGCGTTGGGCAAGCTGGTCATAGAAAACGTATAGATAAGAGGCTGAAGCCGCAGCGGCCGCTGCCAAGATCCAGTCGTAAATGGGCACCTTAGCTGTGTGCACCCCCTTGAACATGGGGAACGCAGAAAAAGCCAAAAACACCGCAAACGCCAAATGGATCGAACGCGCTTCTGTGGAGTTGAAGATGCCGAAATTCAGAATAAACGGAAGTGGTGACGCAATCCAAAGCTGAAACAAAGACCAGCACACTGGAATAATAAAGAGGATTGCAGCCGCAGGCCCGACAAGCGCCCTGCCCCCGGTTTCCGTCTGTAATACCTGTTCGACTTTGGCAGCATCCACACTCGCGCCGGAACCGGAGTCATTCTTTGTCATTGAATGTACCTGTGATGTGTAGATAACTTGATGGGAAGTTCAGGGCGAGCCTCTGCTCGCCCTGATGCGTGCAGCCTGTTAGTCGATCAGGCCGGCTTCACGGTAGTACTTGGCAGCACCTGGGTGCAAAGGCGCACTCAGAGCATCCGCAACCATTTCTTCTTTCTTCAGATTGCCAAAGGCAGGGTGCAGACGCTTGAAACTGTCAAAGTTCTCAAACACCGCTTTCACAACCGCGTAAACAACATCATCAGGAACATCTGTCGAGGATACGAAGGTTGCCGCCACACCGAAGGTGGTTACGTCTTCATCGCTTCCACGATACATGCCGCCCGGAATGGTCGCCTGACGGTAGTACGGGTTGTCTGCGATCAGCTTCTGGCTGGCCTTGTTGTCTACGTTGACAACAACGCTGTCACAGGAAGTAGTCGCTTCCTTGATTGCACCCGACGGGTGCCCAACGGTGTAGAAGAACGCATCGATGTTGCCATCGCACAGAGCCTGAGACTGCTCAGCGGCTTTGATTTCAGCCGCCAGAGAGAACTTGTCCATTCCCCAGCCCATAGCATCCATGAGCACTTCAGCCGTTGCACGCTGGCCGGAACCCGGGTTACCTACCGACACACGCTTGCCTTCAAGATCTTCAAAGTTCTTGATGCCGGAGCCCTTGCTGGCGATTACGGTAAACGGTTCTGGATGCAGAGAGAAAACCGCACGCAGTTTTTCGTCCTTACCGGAGTCCTCAAACTGGCTGGTGCCATTGTAAGCGTGATACTGCCAGTCAGACTGGGCCACGGCCAAGTCCAGCTCTCCCGCGCGGATAGCGTTCAGGTTGTATACCGAACCACCCGTACTCTCAACGGAACAACGGATGCCGTGCTCTTTGCGGTCCATATTAACCAAACGACAGATTGCGCCACCTGCCGGGTAATAAACACCTGTTACGCCACCGGTACCGATCGTCACAAAACGCTGGTCCTGGGCTGAAACAGAGGTGGATGCCGCGCCAAAGGAAACGGCAGCAGCGACGGCCATTGCAGACGCTTTAAGTTTCAGTGTCATGTGTACTCTTCCCTTTCTCGGTCATTATTGTCATTCGCCCACTCTGTCCATGGGCAAATCTTTCGCTCGAATTAAAACATAGAACACATCAGGCGATAAATAAAGAAACGATTATGTCGCTAAACAGCTGAACAGAAAACAAAAAAGCCCGCAACAGCGGGCTTTTTCAAAATTCCTGACTGATATCAGGGCTTGGCCGCAGTTCTTGCCTTGGCGAGCATTTTATCTGGCCGCAACAGGAACCTTGCCAGTGCTGGCAACAGCCAGATGGCGCCGACCATGTTCCACAAGAACATGAAGAACAACAGGAAGCCCATATCCGCCTGGAACTTGATCGGCGAGAATATCCAGGTCACTACACCAAGCCCCAGAGTTACACCGGTAAAGATAACGGCCTTACCTGTGGAGCGCAGCGTTTCGTAATAAGCCTCTTGCAGCGGCTTCCCTTCTAGCAGGAAGTGCTCCAGCTTGCTGTAAATATAGATGCCGTAATCGACACCGATACCTACCCCCAGCGCGATAACCGGCAAGGTTGCGACTTTGATACCGATACCGGACATCGCCATGATGGCTTCACACAGAATCGAAGTCAGGCCCAGCGGAATCACGATACACGCAACCGCGCGCAGCGAGCGGAACGTCAGGAAGCACAGCAAGCTCACAACGCTGTATACCAGCAGGAGCATGATGTCTTTGGCGCCGGAAATCACTTCGTTGGTCGCCGCCTCAATACCTGCGTTACCAGCCGCCAGCAAGAACGTATGCTCTTCGTTGCTGTTGGCCTGAGCGAACGCTTCGGTCCTTTCGATAACAGTCTGCAGGGTTTCTGCTTTGTGATCTTCGAGGAACACCAGCACCGGGGTCAGATCACAGCTTGTGTTAATCAGGCCCGAAGGTGCATCACGGATAGACGCGTTAATAATGGTCTGGTTACGAGAAATCTCGAACCACTTCCAGTTACCTTCGTTAAGTGCTTTGGTCACCAGCTTGGATACGTCTGCCAGTGATACAGAACCCTGAACGCCCGGCGTGTTCTGCAGTTCCCACTGCAGACTATCCATTGCCCGGAGTACGTTGTACTGAGTACATTGCTCTTCAGGCGTCTTCACCATGACAACCAATACGTCGGCACTGGTGGAGTAATTGTCAATGATGAAGGCATTGTCTTTGTTGTAACGGGAATCCGCTCGCAACTCTGGTGCACCTTGGTCAAGGTCACCTATCTTCAGGTCTTGCTTATAATACATACCCAAGCCAAGACCGATCACCGCAATCAGCAATGAAATGGGCGCAACACCCGGGTGAGAGAAGTAAGACATAATGCGCCATTTGCGATCCTGCTTCTCACCGTGGTTCTGAACGTGACGCACACCGCCCTTGGAAATACCAATGTAAGACATGATCAGAACGTGCAGCACCAGGTTCGTCACGATCACGAAGGCCACACCCAAGCCAGCTGCGACCGCCAGATCACGGATAACATCGATCTCGATGAACACCAGCGTCAGGAAGCCCATGGCATCGGAAATCAACGCCAACATGCCCGGAATATAAAGTGCTCGGAAAGCCAGGCGAGCCGAGGTGACAGCATCAAAACCTTTGGCAGACTCAACGGCCATCGCGTTCACAATTTGAACGCCATGACTGATACCGATGGCAAATACAAGGAATGGCACCAGCACTGAGTAGGGGTCCAAACCATACCCAAGCAACTTCAGCGCACCCAGCTGCCAGAATACGGCGATGATCGATGTGAACACCGGCACCAGAGTCCCGGCGATGCAGCGCGAGTACCAGAACAGTAGCAGCGTGGTGAGCAGGATCGTAATACCGGCAAACCAGGCAATCGATCCGATACCTTCAATCAAATCACCCACTTTTTTGGCAAAACCAACGATGTGGATGCTGATCTCAGGGTTCTGCCCCTCATACTTGTCGCGGATCTTCTCTTCCAGCTGGCGAGAAAACTCCGCGTAATCCAACGCTTCGCCGGTTTCGGGGTTTTTCTCGTACAGTGGCGCGTAAACCACTGTTGATCGGAAATTGTCGGAGATCAGACGACCCACTTCGTTCGAACGCAGAACGTTCTGACGTAACTTCTCGAGACTTTCCCGCGAACCGTCGTAGTTATCCGGGATAACCGTACCGCCCTGGAAGCCTTGTTCGGTCACCTCCACCCAGCGAACGTTTGATGTCCACAGCGATTTCAGACCGGAGCGATCCACGCCGTTGAGATAAAACATCTCATCGGTGATCTGCTTCAGGGTTTCCATGTATTCGGGATCAAAGATATCACCGTCCTCAACCGCTACGGCAATACGGACAAAGTTGCCCAGATTTTCCAGATCATCCCGATGGTCGAGCATGTTGACGATGTACGGATGCTCAAGCGGAATCATCCGCTCAAAGCTGGCATCCGGCTGAATCTTGGCGGCGTTATAGCCAAGAAACACAGTCAGCACGAGAAATCCGAGCAAAATCAGCGCCCGGTTATTAAATAGCAAACGCTCAAGAAACGGTTCCGCTTTTGGCGTTGTCAGGTAGTGTTCACCCCTGTCATGCATCGGGTCAGACATTAATAAGCCCTCTATCCTTTATTCCGTTGATGCCACACCAGGGCGTTATTTAAGGTTCTTACCGCGAGAATCGGTGAATTTCACACCACCCTCGCCGACCAGCAAAAGATTGGTTTCAGACAGCGGGACGGCTCCCATGACACTCCCGCGATCATTGCGGAAATATGCGCGGAAGCTTTCGCCACCATCTACGCTCATCAAAACTGCGCCGCTGTTGCCCACCAGCGTAATGCGACCATCTTCAGTCACAATCGCATTGTTCAACGTGGTATTACCCTCATTCGGGACGATGGTCCAACTGCGCCCCAGATCACTTGAGAAAATCGTGGTACCGCGCAGGCCGAATGCCAGTATTTCATTGGCACTACCAGTGCCGGTTACGCCAAACAGCGAGCCCGGATAGGGGCTTTCGCGACGTTCCCAGGTATCGCCGTTGTCGACGGAAACATGAATCTGTCCCGCCTCACCGACAAGCACCAAGGCACCACCGTCGATCCGGTCAATACTGTTGTAATGGAAGTTTTGAGCGTTATCGATGTAAGGCGACCAGTCTTGCCAGGAGTCGCCGCCGTCCTGAGTTCGCAATATCATTCCGTAGGCGCCAACCGCAAAACCGTGTTTGTCGTTCTCGAACCAAACATCGAGTAGCGGGTTAACCGGCCCTACTTCCATATCGGCTTCCGCGTTTTCAAGCGCAAAAACCAAATCATCCAACGCCCACTCAAGATCGTCTTTCTGATCTTCAGGGGCTTGCTCGATGACCTCTTCCATTTCAGCTATCTGCGCTTTCTTGCTTTCGATGGTTAGTGCCGCAGCCTTTAGCCCATCAAATTGCAGAACCCAGTTCTCGCCCGCGTCCGAAGAATGCAACAAAACCCCGCTGTGCCCGACAGCCCAGCCATGGTTTTCGGTACCAAAATCCAAAGCTGTCAGTGTGACCGAAACCGGCACTTCGGCCTGAGTCCAGCTTTCACCCTCGTTATCGGAATAAATAATGTGCCCGCGCTCACCAACCGCAACAATACGATCCCCGGTGCGGGTTACATCATTCAGCAACGACTCGGGGGCCAATTCTGTATCCCGCGCAGGAATATCAATGATATCTGTAAGCGCAAACGCCGAGGGTGCTGCCAATGCCATGGAGAGACCCAGACAGGCAGAACCCAGTGTCGCGCACTTGAATCTATTAGCCATTCAGATTGCCTTTACGTTGATTGAATCATGAAACTGTTGCCGCAGATGCCGCAAGCAAACCGGCAGCCCTCGCTGCCGGCCTTAGTCTTATTTTCGAACTCAGCGACACACTGACCGGGTCGCTTGAAACCTATCGAACACTGCGTCTACGCAGGGACGACGGTGAGAAATATCGCTTGTTAGGAATGTCATCGCTGAACACCCGTGTATTCGGCTCTTCCGTGTCCAAACCCAGCACGTGATAACGACGAGCCTGCAGGTCGTGATAGACATCCAGAACCGTCCAAACCCCGGGCAAATCATAGTAGTTTTTGAGGATACCCATGGTCACACGCCACAGTTCGCCACGACCGTCATATTGATCAAGCAGAACCGTATTCCAACTATCGGCATCGACATAGAAACGACGTTTACCATAGATGTGACGCTCACCGTCTTTGAGATTAGCCTCCACAACGTGTACCCGGTGCAGCTCCCAACGGGTCAGATCTGGGTTCAGGTGCGTTTTTCCAAGAATTTCGGAGTAAGGCGTACCCTTCTCACCAATCCGATAGTTGTTGTAGGGGATATAGATCTCTTTCACACCTTCATAATTCCAGGTGTAGCGATCCATGGCACCGTTAAAGATATCGGTATCATCGGCGGTGCGTAGGTTGTCGGCTGCCGCGATAGGTGAGTCATAGCCGAGGTTGGGCGCACGGCGAACCCGCCGCTGACCTGCGTTGTAACCCCAGCCATTACGTGGGTTAATTATCTGGTTCAGGGTTTCGTGAACCAGAATCGCTCCACCCGCCAGACGCGGAGGCGATTGGGTGAAGCTCAGGTAGTAGAAAATGACGTTATCAAGATCCTTTTCACTACCTTCAGGGTTATAGAAGTTAAAGAACGCTTCCTGCTGGGATGTCACCAGACCATAGGTACCGTTGGTTTGCACAGCCACTTCACTGCTGCGGCGAGTGATGCTGATACCGCGCCAGCGAGTCAGATGGTTCCAGATAACCTGCCAGGCTTTTTCTTCATTAGAGCCATGCAAAATCGGGAAAGGATAACCACCGTATGCACCCTTAAGCCCCTCCGCTTCGCCAACGATTCGGGCCTTGGTGGCATTCTTCTTTGTATTTTCTTCAACCCAGTCTGGCACGGCGTGGGTGCGGCGAGACTGGTACACAGGAATTCTGAAGGTGGTCGGATAGGTTTCCAGCATGGCTTTGACGCCATCGGTCAAATGCTCGCTGTACTGATCCATATTGGACGCATTAATCTCGAACAGAACCTCGTCGTCCGGAAATGGATCAATGTGATGTTGCCCGCTGCCTTCGTAACCGGCAGGTGGCTCAGTCAAGCCTCCGGTCCACGCTGGAATTGTTCCGGCCTCATTACCCGCCTTAACAGACCCGAACGGCGTGAGGTCATTACCAAGACGCGCGGCTTGGCTTGAAGAGACGGCGGCCGTCACCGGTGACGCGGCAAACGACAAAGCCAGCAGCCCGCCGAGCCATACATTCTTCTTATATTTCATTGTGTAACCTTAAAGTGTCTGAAAGCCTCTAGCGGGCCATCTTGTTATTGTCTGATACTACTCAAACTTTCTTTCAGGTTAGTCGATCGAGCAACAAAGTCTATCGACCAAAAGTGCGATTTTGTATCTACAACAGCCCGCCACCGTTGGCTCCACCCTCTACACGGAACCAACGGCGTCTGGGTTCCATTTACTCGGTATCAATCGGCCAAACTTTTCAGGACGACCTCATAAACATCACGTGAAAGCTCGTTTTTGTTGCGCACATGCTCCAGCGCGGCTTTCATCTGTTGGCGATAAGCCGGGGCAAACTTCTTCCAGCGGGTTAGCGGCGAAATCAAACGCGCAGCAATCTGAGGATTGCTATCGTCCAGCCTGCACACCTGGGCAGCCAGGAATTGATAACCACTGCCATCCGCACTGTGGAAGGCGGCCAGATTCTGTCCGGCGAACGCTCCGATCACTGAGCGAACCTTGTTCGGATTTTTCCAATCGAACGCAGGGTGCTCAAGAAGCGCCTGAATCTGAGACAACTGCCCGGCCTGATGACTCGCAGCCTGCACAGAGAACCACATTTCAACCACTTGAGGGTCATCGTTGAACTGGTCGTAAAATTCCGCCAGCGCCTGCTCGCGCTCATCCACAAAGTCGGAGTTCACCAACGCTCGCAACGCACCCAAACGGTCCGTCATATTGTCGGCCGAACGATACTGGTCCAGCGCGAACGCCAGGCCCTGGGTATCTTTAATGCCCAGAAGCCACGACAGCGCAGTGTTGCGAAGGCTGCGCAGGGCGATGGCATCCGGCGTCAGCTGATAATCGCCCTGGGCCTGGCTGCGCTGATAGCACGCAACCAACTCGTCCCGAAGCGATTCTGCCAGGTGAGCCAGCACACGCTCACGCGCCTCGTGGATTGCCGGCACGTCAGCCTGGTCCGCCAACTCGACTAAATAAGCCTCTGAAGGCAACAGCAGCATCTTCGCAACCAACGCCTGATCCAGAGAGGTGTCGTTCAGCAGACGGCGGTATGCCTCGACCAGTCTCGGATCGACCGGGACATCCTCCGGTGCACCGATCAAAGACTGAATAACATCAACAGCCAGACGCTGACCGGCATCCCAACGATTAAATCCGTCAGGATCGTGGCTCATCAAGAACAGCAACTGCTCACGACTCCATGGGTACTGCACGCGAACCGGCGCGGAAAAGTTCCGCAGCAGTGACGGTACCGGGCGCTCCGACAAGCCGTGGAATTCGAAGCTGTGCTCGGCATCCGTCAGTTCAAGCACACGATCAACCGGCCCAGCTTGCTCATCGGCGCTCAAATTCAACGGTAGGGGCTGGCCCGCTTTATCAAGCAAACCAAGAGCGAAGGGAATGTGCTGGGGCTTTTTCTCCGACTGGCCTGGCGTGTCCGGAATGCTCTGACGAATATTCAAGCGATACACGCCGCGCTGCTCGTCAAATTCATCGGCCACCGTGACCACCGGCGTACCCGCTTGTTCGTACCACAGGCGGAACTGGCTTAAATCGCGGCCGGAGGCATCTTCCATGGCCCGAACAAAGTCATCAGTGGTGACTGCCTGGCCATCATGACGCTCAAAGTAAAGATCGCTGCCTTTGCGGAACATCTCATCGCCGAGCAGGTTATGAATCATTCGTACGACTTCGGCGCCCTTCTCATAGATGGTCAACGTGTAGAAGTTGGAAATCTCCATATAAGACGCAGGCCGAACAGGGTGCGCCATAGGGCCGGCATCCTCGGCAAACTGCGCCGTGCGCAGAAGCGTTGCATCCTCAATACGCTTGACCGTTGGCGAACCCATATCGGCAGAGAATTGGGCATCCCGAAACACGGTAAAGCCTTCTTTGAGGCTCAACTGGAACCAGTCCCGGCAGGTGACCCGGTTGCCGGACCAGTTATGGAAGTATTCGTGAGCGACGATCGCTTCGATGCGCTGAAAAGAGGCGTCGGTTGCCGTCTCCTGGCTGGCCAACACGCAGGACGAATTGAAGATATTCAGCCCCTTGTTCTCCATCGCGCCCATATTGAAATCGTCGACCGCCACGATCATAAAGATGTCGAGATCGTATTCCCGGCCATATACCTCTTCGTCCCAACGCATGGAACGCTTCAAGGCACCCATGGCGAAGTCGCACTTGGCAGCGTTGCGAGGTTCGACATACATACGCAAATCGATGGAGCGGCCAGAACAGGTCGTGAAGGTGTCTTTTATCTCGACCAGATCGCCAGCAACCAGAGCAAACAAGTATGCCGGTTTCGGGAACGGGTCTTCCCAGGTCACAAAATGGCGGCCACCGTCGAGTTCACCTTGCTCAACCGGGTTACCGTTAGACAGCAGAATCGGGTAGGCCGACTTGTCAGCTTCCACGCGAGTACGGAACACTGCCATCACGTCCGGACGATCGGGGTAATAGGTGATACAGCGGAAACCTTCGGCCTCGCATTGGGTGCAAAACATACCGGAGGATTTGTACAGGCCTTCCAGACGGGTGTTGTTTTGCGGCTCAATCCAGGTCACCACATTCAATTCGAACTGGGCTGGCACGCTGTTTACCACCAGCTTGTCACCCTGCTCCTCGTAGGCATCGCCCGACAACACCACGCCATCCAACGACACGGATTCAAGCGTCAGGCTGTCGCCATCCAACTGCAAAGGCGCATCGGCCTGACTGGCCTCGGGGTTTCGACGCACAGCCATCGTACTGTGCACGCGGGCACCGTCTTCAAACAATTCGAAACGCAAATCCACACGATCAATCAAATACGCGGGAACCTGGTATTCGTTCAGGTATATGGTTTGCGGCTGACTGGTTCGCATTCATACTCTCCAAACTTAAAACATGACAGGCTCAGTCGAGAACCCGGAACCGGACTTCGTAACCGGTAAATTTTCGAATGTTGATCACGCCGGTATCGAGCATCAGGTACTGGCCCTTGATGCCCTCCAGTAACCCTTCGACCTCGGGTGTTTTATCCAGATTATGGGTTTTGACCTTTGCCGGCCACACCTGCACCGGATAACCCAGCCCAAGTGAGGCCTCATCCACAATTCGCAAACTGTCCTCGCCGTGTTGGCGCTTTAACTCGGCCAGATCGTCTTCGACCAACGCCAATATGCGCTGACGCTCTTCAACCAAATCCAGTTCCGGCACGTCGCCCTTCAGCATTGCTCGCCAGTTGGTACGGTCAGCGACATGGCTCTTACACGCAACTTCCGCCAGACCGGCCAGATAGCGGCTGGATACGCGCAACATAGGAATGGCATCCACCGCACCCTGATCGATCCAACGTGTGGGTACCTGGGTACCCCGCGTGATGCCAACTTTCAATCCGCTGGAATTGGCCAGATACACCACGTGTTCAACCATGCAATTGGCTTCGCCCCACTCTGGCTCACGGCAGGTGCCTAGATGAAAATGGCACTTCTCGGGGCTCATAATGCAGCTGTCGCAGGCCGCCAGCTTACGGAAACAGGGGTAACAAAAACCTTGGTTAAAACTCTTCTTGGTGGTGCGGTCGCAGTTGATGCAGCGAATCACACCCTCAAAATCCAGTCGCAGCTTCTTTCCGATCAGCTCGTTCATCGGGATTCGGGTATCGCCCACCGCCAGAGTGTACGCCACCGGATTACCCGCCTCCGCGGGCATTTTTCGCAAACGCCCGGTCACATCGATGGATTCAGTCAAACCTTTACCTCAACAAATTGATCCGGATCGACATCGTTGTTCTGCGCTTGGCGATCTTTTCGGAACTGTACAGAGGGGTCACAAGCCGTACCGGCCTTTTCGCCGCGATCCAGGTACCCCACCCGTTCTTCCTCCGGGATGTTGTGCTTGTTCTCGTAATATATGACCGCCTCGAGACAAATCGCGCGCTGCTCACGTGAAATGGCCCGACCGTCAGGCCACTTGCCCAGCTCAATGGCCTGTTTGAGGTTGCGGTAGATGGTCGGATCCAGCCGCTCAATCAGTTCGTCGTAGGTCATGACCCACCTCTTGAAAATAGGTTCGTGAAAAAAATCGGCAAATCCGTTTGACAGACGCAAATGATAACGATTATTATTTTCAAACCAAATGACACTGGTCGTTTCATTTGGTCTCTCTCATCAGGAGCTATTAGCTCTTTTCAGCCTCACCTTTGGGTGGGGCTTTTTTTATGGGGAGGCATAACCAGCGCCATGCCAAGCCCTCCGAGAAAACCGCCCAGGTGCGCTTCGTTCGCCATTCGGCCCAACCCAACCCATTCGGGTATGGGTGTAAAGCCAATGACCATCCATATGAGCGCGAACGTCACCAACGCCGGCGGAAACTGAAAACGGGGTCGCCGCTGCTGACTCAACCAGCAATAACCCAACACGCCATAAACCACACCAGACAAACCACCAAATAACGGCCCGGATACCAAGTACTGAAGCACATTGGATGCAAGGCTGGTGACAACAAATAAAGCAACCAGACGCGCCCGACCGTCGATCCACTCAATCTGACTGCCCAGAAACCAAAGCATCACCGCATTAAAGATCAGATGGGTCCAACTGAAATGCAGGAAATCCGGCGTGATCAAGCGCCAGACTTCGCCCGCCGCCAAGGTTGCCAACAGCGCGTCTAGCCGGCCCGACAGTGTATCGAATACATGCCAAGGCACTATTCGGGGATCTACCGCCGTCAGTTTAACGGCCAGCGCATTCTGGCCCATGCCTGTCAGCCAAACCATAATCAGGGCCAGAACAAGCACCGCTACTACCAAGGGGGCGTGCTTAGGCCCCGGCTGCCAACGGCCATCCGGGGTCACAGGGGAAGAGTTCGGGTTATTCAAACTTACCTCGCAGGGGGTTATCGAGCGACACTGTCTTCACTGATGGGATAATCGGTTTGGTCAGGACGACTGACATCCACCCAAACAAATTTGTCCTTTGAAAGGACTTTCTCATCATCCATCCGATACGCCACCATCCTTCCGTACTTCACGGCGCTGTAATCGATGCAGGCCACGTTGTGCTTCAGGGGGGCCGGCTCACTGTCCATCCAGTAATGGCCAACGAAAACCGGGGGCGCATCCTGTGGGTAGGTAATCAATTGCGCCCGCTCGTCTGGCGTCAACTCCATTGCAGCGACTTCCGGTGGCAGCGGGTCAGGCTGAAACACGACATCTGCGTAGGTTTTAGGGTTGTCAGCCCAGAATTTGGTGCGGAAAAATTCTCGGGTATAGCCATCACGACCGGTAATTTTTACACCTTCCGGCAAGCGGAGATCTGTTCCACGCAGCAACGTATCCATGACTTGACCTGCAAACGATTCAATCGCCGCAGACGCATGCAGGAAATCCTCATCAATGCACGCACCACCCTGATTCTCGCGAAACTGGTCAATCAACGTTTGATCCCAACAGGCGTGAACGGCACGAAAGCCCTCTTCTTCAATAAACAGCGGAATGGTGTAAAACCACTCCAGAAACTCGTTCCACTCATGGGGATACGCATCGAATTGCTCGAGCGTCTCCTTGATCAGCCGATCATGGCGCGGATTGTGTTCCCGCAGGAACTGTTTTCCGCTGCCCGGACGGGCGCGCGTGCAATAGCCCAGCGCGTTGTATTCGTGATTGCCCATTACAATACGGGCAGAACCTCGCTCAACCATATCCCGAACCAAATGCAACGATTCACGAATTCTGGGGCCACGGTCAATGATGTCACCTATGAAAATGGCCTGCCGACGCGGGTGCTGGTATACGCCGTTGTGCTTGCGATACCCCATCTGCTCCAGCAATTGCTCAAGAGTGTTTGCACACCCGTGCACATCCCCGATGATGTCGTAACCGCGACTTGCAACTTCGTTTGCTCTCACCATGATCAACTCGCTGCTATCTCGCTTGCCCAACCCAGCTTGTCACGGCAGGTGGCGTAGAAGTTGTGATCGGTCGGGTGAATAAGACGGATCTTGAACGGCTTTTTGGTGATGCGGATGATATCGCCTGGGGCACACGCAATATTCATCTGCCCATCAAAACTGACTTGCGGATAGGTTTCATTGGTTTCGCCGATCACCAGCTTGATCTCGCTTTTGCCATCAACCACGATCGGACGACTACTCAAGGTATGGGGAAACATGGGAACCAGGACAACAGCATCCAGCTTGGGGTGCATGATCGGGCCACCGGCAGACAAGGAGTAAGCGGTAGAACCCGTGGGCGTTGCCACGATCAGCCCGTCTGAGCGCTGGCTATACACAAAGTGACCATCAATATATAGGTCGAAGCCGATCATCCGGGTTGATTTACCCGGGTGCAGCACGACATCGTTCAGAGCCGATCCAAAACCCAGAGGTTGGCCATTACGCTCAACGTGGCCATCCAGCAGGAAGCGCGACTCTTCCATGTAATCGCCAGCCAGAACCTGCGCCAGACGTTCCTCGAGATCCACCGGGGAAATATCGGTGAGAAACCCTAACCGGCCCCGGTTCACACCGAGAATGGGCACTTTCGACTTTGCCAACTCCCGTGCCGCACCCAGCAGACTGCCATCACCGCCGACCACGATAACAAGATCGCAAATCTCCCCGAGCAGCTTTTTACTGGCCACCTGAAGGCCGTGGCCAGGGATCATGGTCGCGGTGTCTTCTTCAATAATGACCTGATAGTCGTTGGCCGTCAGGTATTGCTTAAGCTGACGCAGCGACTCGACCACTTTAACGCTGCCCATCCGGCCGATGATGCCGATATTCCTGAATTGATCCATGAAGTATCCTGTGGTGCCTTTATGCGACAGGCGCAGCGATCTGCCACCCTGATCTTTTTTCGAAGTTAGGGACAGTTTAACGAAACTCGCGCAGATACTAAAAAAAGATCGATATCACGGTTTGTGGGCGTCGCAGCGATCATCGATGCCCGCCTTAAATTCAGCGGGCTGCGTCACGCGAACGATCGGCTCGGCACACGTCACCCCGGCCTCGTTCTGCTGCATGCAGTGTGGATGCTCGTAGTGCTCCAGCCATTCTTGATAAGCCGACTCGCTCAAACCACAACGTTCCGCAGCATAAGCCACAGGGTTCTTGAAGTATGCGCTAATGTCAGCGGCTGGAAGAGAAATGTGACCAACGCCGTGGTGATAGGCCACCAAAAACACCGAATGATCCTGCAGCTTCGCTAGTATGGAGCCCTCCAGAGGTTCCCGATTCTTGAGCTCATCGTTTTCGCGCTCCAGAGCATCAATCGTCTCGTCACGGAGTTGCAGTTCGCGCTGTTTACGCTCGAGCTGCTCACGCAGCAACACCAACTCGGCACTGGTTTTGTCACCGGATTCCGAGTGGTCCTTCGCCATACCTTGCTGCATGGAAAGGTACTGTTCGTTACGCTCTGCCAAACGAAGCTTCATCTGGCCATTCGTATGCTTCAAGCGCTCATATTGCTGCTCAAGCTCCAAGAACTCAGACCGCAGAGCCTGCATTTCAACACGATGCTCTCTTCGCAGATCGCTCAAAACATCCCGGTGCACGCTTTGGAGGGTTTTTATCCGCAGCCGATGTTCACGCAGTAACTGGGCCATTCGGGAGCGTTGTTGGGAATCCTCGTCGCCCAGGCTTTCATCGACAAGATCGAGAGTCGGAATGTCGGCGGCCGTCGCTTCAACTTTATGGAACCGAAGCGAATTCTCCTGAACCGACTTGCGTATGGAATGGAAGTGGCTGTGCCCCGGCGTCATGTCCGGGTCCCAAAGAAAATCTTTTACTTTGGCATCCGGTGTCTGGCTGCGGCACACCAAACGGATTGGGCCACCGCCCAGATCCGGACCTTTTGAACCCTGTTCTGCCAACGCTTCAATCGGCACATTCCACGCCCGATCGGCCTGCCCTTCCTCATCAAACCAGATATTGAAAAAGACCAGAGCCGCGACCGTAAGATCCGGGTTCAGATTGACAAGCACCGCTCGCACTTCCGTTTCGGCGAGATCGGAAAGCCCCACATATCCGTCAAGAAACGCGCCGAATTCGGACAAACGCATTTGACGCGCAACCTGTACTCCATCCATGAAAAACACTGCCGAGTGAGCCTCGGCAGCTTGGCTGGCAATAACCATTAACCTTCTCCGTGCTTCGGGAACTCTATCACAAGGCGCTATCAGGCACGCCAAGACTCCAATTCGAGTCATCCTTGATACAGTCTAGCTAGACCTATCCCGAAACACAGAGAAAAACTGCAACGTTTTGTGATCAGATTTCAGCGGCCAACCGGCTGCCTTGATCGATCGCGCGCTTCGCATCCAGCTCAGCGGCAACATCGGCACCGCCAATCAGGTGCACAGGCAGGCCGGCCGCTTCCAATCCAGATTGCAACTCCCGCAGCGGATCCTGACCGGCGCAGATAATCACCGTATCGACCGGCAACACCTTGTCTTCGCCTTGCTCTGCGCCTTTCGGGGTCACGGTGATGTGCAGACCTTCATCGTCGATCTTGCGATAGCTGACCCCCGGAATCATCTGAACATCCCGGTTTTTCAGAGACGTACGGTGAATCCAGCCAGTGGTTTTGCCCAAGTTCTTACCGACTTTGGAAACCTTGCGCTGCAACAGGTAGACCTCGCGGGCTGGTGCCGGCACTTCAGCCTCGACACCCTTAATACCGCCACGGTGCTCGACGGTCAGATCCACACCCCACTCCTTCATGAAGTGTTCAGTGTTCAATGACGGGGATTCGCCCTCGTGCACGATGAACTCCGACACGTCGAACCCGATACCACCAGCCCCGATCACAGCAACCTTCTGACCAACCGGTTTGCGTTTCAAAATGGCATCCAGGTAGCCGATCACTTTCGGATGGTCGATACCTTCAATTGCGGGGGTGCGAGGCTTCACGCCGGTCGCCAAAACCACCTCATCAAATCCGCCGGCTTTCAAATCGACTTCTGAAACACGGGTATTCAATCGCACATCAACGCCGTGCTTGTCGAGCATGACACGGAAATAGCGAAGCGTTTCGTAGAACTCTTCTTTGCCCGGTATGCGCTTGGCCACGTTAAACTGGCCACCAATCTCGCTAGCATCGTCAAATACAGTTACCTTGTGACCTCGCTCCGCTGCAACCGTGGCGAATGCCAGCCCGGCAGGCCCTGCACCGACTACCGCGATCGATTTGGGCTTCATAGTTTTAACATAGGCCAACTCGGTTTCATTACAGGCACGCGGGTTAACCAAACACGTCGTCAACTTGCCGCTGAACGTGTGGTCCAGGCAGGCCTGATTACACCCGATGCACGTATTGATTTCGTCAGCACGATCTTCGGCGGCTTTAAGCACCAATTCAGCATCGGCCAAAAACGGACGCGCCATAGAGACCATGTCGGCATCGCCTTCTGCAAGGACTTTTTCGGCCACATCCGGCATATTAATGCGGTTTGTCGTCACCAGTGGAATACTCACCTCACCCTTCAGGCGCGCCGTCACTTTTGTGAAAGCACCACGAGGTACTGACGTGGCAATCGTAGGAACACGGGCCTCGTGCCACCCAATGCCGGTGTTAATAATGGTGGCCCCGGCCTTTTCAATTTCTTTAGCCAGATGAACGACTTCTTCCCAGGTACTGCCGTCTTCAATCAGATCTAGCATCGACAGACGATAAATAATGATGAAGTTTTCACCCACTCGCTCGCGAACTCGACGCACAATCTCAATCGGCAGACGAATACGATTCTCGTAACTGCCACCCCAACGATCGGTACGGTGGTTGGTATGCGACACAATAAACTGGTTGATGAAATAACCTTCCGAGCCCATGATTTCGACACCGTCGTAGCCGGCACGCTGAGCCAGAGCGGAACAGTTCACGTAGTCGTCAATCTGCTTCTGGATACCCTCTTCATCCAACTCTTTGGGCTTGAAAGGATTGATCGGCGCCTGGATGGCTGACGGCGCCACCAGCTCGGGCGAGTACGCATAACGCCCGGCATGAAGAATCTGCATGCAGATCTTACCGTCAGCCTCGTGCACAGCCTGGGTAATCACTTTGTGTTTGTCGGACTCTTCTTCGCTGGTCATCTTTGCAGCGTGCTGAAACACCGACCCTTCACTGTTAGGCCCGATCCCTCCTGTCACGATGAGGCCAACTCCGCCCCGGGCACGCTCAGCATAAAAAGCAGCCAAGCGCTCAAACCCTTGCTTAACTTCCTCCAAACCCGTGTGCATAGAGCCCATCAGAGTCCGGTTTCGCAGTGTGGTAAAGCCAAGGTCCAACGGCTGCAGAAGATGCGGGTATTTGCTGGCACCAGTGCTTGCGGTCATCGATATGTTCCTCATCATAATGTCTTATCAGGCCGGGGAACGCTCCCCGCTTATGTTATGACGAATACATTACCCAGCCGCCCCTCCACCAACAATATCCTGGAGTTACATTTGATTATCCTCAGAGAACACCGATAATACAGCCATGACCCAACAACCACGCCCAAAAGCCACTAACGCCCTCGGCGACATCAGCCTTCTCTACGTGTCTGTCTTGCTACGGGCCATTGTGGCGGAAGGTGGTGAAATCGAAAAACTCAAAACTCAATTTCACCTCAACGATTCAGCGCTTGCTTCACTGGACGCTCGAATCAGCATCCCACGCTACATGCGACTGGGCCATGCCGGCATCACTCTGACTGAAAATCCCGCGCTCGGGTTAAGAATGGGGGCTTTGACTCGCCCGGCAGACGCCGGGCTGGCCGGGCTAGCAGCTGAAACAGCGCAATCGGTCGGCCAAGCACTATCAACACTTATCCGGTACTCGCTGCTTACCAGCCAGAATTCCCGCGGCGAACCGACGCTCGACAAAACCAGGCGCCTTGCGCGCTTTCATTCCATCTCCCCCTACAACCAATTCAACTATTTCGTTGTGGATTCGATATTGGCCGCATGGGTGCAGCTCGTTCGCCACATGACAGGGCGCTACGATGTGCTCGAGCGTGTTCGCATCGAGTACCCGTCGATCGGTCAGGATGAATTGTTCGAAAGCTGGTTCCGCTGCCCGGTCGAATTTGGTGCCACGGAAAACTCGATTCAGCTGAAAGAAAGTGTATGGCTCCAGACGCCTGCACAAGCCCATACAGCTATGCACAGCAAACTGACCCAGTGGTGCGAGGAAGAGCTCACAGAAATACGGCAAGGCTGGAGTGTCGCCGACCGCGTACAGCGACTAATAACCCCGCTGCTCAGGGGTGAGACGCCTACACTGGAGACGTTAGCAGCCAAACTGGGCACAACCCCGTGGACACTGCAACGACAGCTCAGTTCGGAAGGAACAGGATTCAGGCAACTGCTGGATAAAACAAGAAAACAACTGGCGCAGGACTATATCCGGGAAACCAATGCGTCGTTATCTGAAATTGCCTGGCTGCTGGGTTTTGCCAACCCACCGGCGTTTCATAAAGCCTATCAACGCTGGTACGGAATCAGTCCGGGCGAAAGCCGAAAAGCAATACGTCAGGGAAAGTAAATCGAGAGAAAGCGAGAAGAGAAGAAAAAATGGCGGAGCGGACGGGACTCGAACCCGCGACCCCCGGCGTGACAGGCCGGTATTCTAACCAACTGAACTACCGCTCCGCGCGGGCTGTCTTTGCAAGCCGTTGATTGCTTGCTGACAACGAGGCGGAATTATATAGACCCCGGCCGCTATGTCAACGCTTTCTCGAAACTTTTTTCATTTTTCTCTAAATTGATTATTAAGCAGTCACTTCCGTGACATCTTTGCTCTGTGCCGTCTTGCGATACTCGATCGGCGTCATGTTTGACCAACGCTTGAATGCCCGGTAGAACGTGCTGGGCTCCGAAAATCCAGTCAAATAAACAATCTCATCGATCGACTCGTCGGTTGTTGCCAGCAACTGCCTGGCGAGCCGATAGCGGAAATCCGCCAGCACCTGGTTAAAGCTCGTTTCGGCCTCGGTCAGCCGGGTACGGAGTGTACGAGGCTTGATATCCAATCGCTCAGCGACCGAATCCAGCGTTACTTCACCACTGTCGAGCAACTCGGCCACGATACGCTCCACCGCGCCGACGATATCCTTCTTTTCAAGTCGCGCGACCTGTTCACTGGCAAAGCGCTCATGCAACGCCAACAACTCGGGCTCTGCGTGTGGCGACGCATACGACAGCACTTCAACCGGAAAATACAGTCGGTTTTCCTCAGCACCAAACACCACGTCACAACCCAGAACTTCTTTTACATGTTCAATGCCGCGATCGCGATCGTGCTCAAACTCAATGCGGGACGGATGAAAGCGGTCGCCAGTGATTGACCTGAAAAAGGTAACCAGCCCCTGCACAAAGCATTCATTGAAATGCTTGAGCCGGCGCACTTCTTCTGAGGCCGCATCCAGCACCATGCAGGCCTCATCTCCTTCGATCAGAAAGGCGGTGTTTGCCGCATCGCTCAGCAAACGCTGATAGTTTTGAGCTCGGCGAAGGCCTTCGCCGAAGGTAGGACTACTTAAAAACAAATACTCGAGAACCTGCCCTTTGTAGGGCGGCAATGCTGCACCCAAATGCAGTCCGATGTCCGGATCACCCGACTCATCTTCTACCGCCTGCCAGAAATAAAGCTGCGCACTGTGGGGTGTTCGAAGCTGCTCGGTGTATACGTAACTTTCATCTACGCCCAAGCGACTGAAAACCGCGTCGGTATCGATACCTTTCCTTTTCATCGCTTCGTAGATCAAGCGCAACATCACACCCGCATCACGTAATTCCTGCATAGTTTCCCTTGTATCCCGCGTTTTTATATTTAACAGCGTTCTCTTTGGCCCGCCGGACAACGCACCAAGCTTGCTTGGTCAATGCCCGTTGCCACGGGGTTTGACAGACTTCCTCGCAACCTTGACTTAGGCCAATGGCTAATATCATATCAGGCCATAGAAGCATAGTTGTACTAAATCACGAAAAAACCTCAACAATACAACTAACCCTCATACACCCTACGACGACAACCCGGCAACGGAGACAGCTTAATGCCAGATTCGATCACCTATCGCAACACCACTCCTAACCTGCTTCCGCTCTTTGGCCGGGCCTTACTCCCCAAACAGCAAAAGCCGAGTGAAAGTACGCAGATTCCAGAGCTACAAGCTGAAGTCGTTGGCATAGCCACAGACACTGATTCATTAGCCACCTACCGCAGAGTATGCGGCTTCAAAGCGGGGTCTCAACTGCCGGCCACCTGGCCGCACATTCTGGCTTTTCCTCTGCACCTGAAACTACTGACCGACCCTCAGTTCCCCCTCCCCCTGCTGGGGCTGGTGCACATTCGCAACAGCATCACCCAACATCGCCCGATTATGACCGGTGAGAACCTGGATATTCGCGTAACACTGGGAAACCAGCAACGGACAGAAAAAGGTATTGAGTTTGATCTGGTGACCGAAGCCCGCTCTGCCGGGGCTCTTATTTGGGAAGAAACCAGCACTAACCTGTTCCGCATGGCACGCTCGAAAACCGCCGAACCCAAGCCCCAAACGGCACGCAGAAAACCGGAAACACTGCCGTTTACCGATTTGATGACCGCTCCGGAAAACATCGGCAGGCAATACGCCAAGGTCGCGGGCGACCAAAACCCGATTCACCTTTACGCACTGACGGCAAAAGCCTTCGGATTCCCCAGAGCGATCGCACACGGCATGTGGAGCAAGGCACATGCGCTCGCCAAACTAGAGCAGAGAGATGATTGGAAGGAAGGCGCCTTCACCATCTCCTGCCAGTTTAAAACCCCATTACTGCTTCCGGGAACGGCACAGCTTAACTGGCAGGAAGGGCGTGACGGCTGGGATTATCAGGTACTGAACGCAAAAGGCACGGCACCGCATCTGAGCGGGCGTATTGACTGGCTCTAAGCGAGCCAGCTCGATGACAAGACTGCCTGAGAAATCAGGCAGCGTTTCTACTCCGCAGCACAGGCATCGGCGCCAGCGCCGGCTACAGGAAGCGTGAAATAGAAGCAGGCCCCTGCACCCTCCGGCCGCTCATAGCCAATTTCTCCGCCCTGAGCCTGAATCAGCGAACGACAGGTAGCCAGGCCAATGCCCATGCCGTCCTCTTTCGTGGTAAAGAACGGGTGAAACAGCTTATCTTCAGCCTCTTCAGCAACACCCACCCCGTGGTCGCGCACCTGCACACGTACGCACTTCTGACCACAACGACGCGCCGTCACTTCAACAGGTGCTGAGGATCCGGCCGCTCGAGTGGCCTCCAGAGCATTACGGATGAAGTTCAAGGCGACTTGCTGCACCTGTACGGGGTCAGCAACCACATCTGGCAGATCGTCTTCAACCACCACTTCAACCCCACCTTCGTTGTTGCGCATATCCACTTCAGCAAACTGACGGGTATCTTCAAGCAACGTGGGCACAGCCAATATTTCTTTTCCGGTCGCCGGCTTTTTCATGAATCGCCGAATACGGCGGATAATCTCGCTGGCCCGGTGGGACTGCGCCTCAATTTTTTCCATGGTTTCGTGCAGCAAGGACAAATCCGGAGCATCCTTGGCCATCACTCGACCCGAAACACGCGCGTAATTGGCGATGGCTGTTAAAGGCTGATTGACCTCGTGAGCAAACCCCGCCGCCATTTCACCCATGGTGGTCAAGCGCGAGGTGTGAGCAAGCTGATCCCTTTGTTCCTGAACAAGAGCGCGCGCTTCTTCCAAAGCCCGCTCGTTATTGAGTTCGACCGTGATATCCCGGAATACCACAACCGCCCCATGCAACTCGTCATTATCCAGCTTGGGGGTTGCCCGATACTCTGCGGGAAAAGCGCCACCATCAACCCGCTGCAACTGTATGTTGCGCTGATGTTCCGCCACGCCCTGGCGACACGTCCCCATGACAGGGAGGCAGGTATCGCTGTCCGACGCGGTGGCAAAATGCAGATCAAAAAAGTTTTTCCCGATAAGATCTTCCACGGGACAGTTTACGATCAACGCCGCGGCCTGATTCGCAAACTCGATCACGCCATTCTCATCCAGCCCGTAAATACCTTCGCTGATGGAATTGAGAATGCGGGCCTGGTCGCTGACCAACTCACGATTACGGGCTTGGAGCTCCCGCTCCAGAAGAATGACTTTGGCGTGAGTATCCACGCGCGCAATCACTTCCTGAGACTGGAACGGCTTGGAAATATAATCGGCACCGCCCAACGAGAACCCCTTCACTTTGGAGGGCAGGTCATCGAGGGCCGACAAAAAGACCACGGCACAGTCAGAAGTGACCGGATCGGCTTTAAGGCGCTCACACACCTCGTAGCCATCCATCTCCGGCATCATGATGTCCAGCAGAATAACTTCAGGACGGTGACGGTGTGCGAGGTCCAGAGCTTTTGCGCCTTCATTCGCAATCAGCAATCGATACCCCTTGTCTTTCAGGGTCTCGTAAAGGACCTTCAGGTTCTGCGGATTATCATCCACCAACAGAACAGTCACCTCTGAGTTTTCACTGGCACTTGCAGTCATAGTCAACCTAATCGGTTATAAGGATTCTGGCATGATGACCATACCAGCCCGATCAGTCGATAAGGTCCTTTACGGACAGCACCATACGCACCAGGTGTGCGAGGGAATGCGTTCCCATCTTGTGCATCACCCGCGAACGATGGATTTCAACGGTGCGCTGGCTAATTTCAAGCTCAATGGCGATCACCTTATTCGCCTGCCCGGCAATCATCCGATCCATGATTTCCGTTTCCCGAGGGGTCAAACTTTTCACTCGGCGAACAATCTCCATGCGCTCGCCCAAGGTCTTGCGCTGCTCCCTGTCTTGTTCGAGCGCCGCTTCGATCTTTTCCAGAAGCGCTTCTTCCCGGTAAGGCTTCTGAATAAAGTCCACAGCACCTTCTTTCATGGCATCAACCGCCATCGGCACGTCACCATGACCAGTCACGAAGATGATCGGCAAGATGGAATGCTTTTCGTTGAGTTTTTTCTGCAATTCCATGCCATCCATGCCAGGCATCCGGATATCCAGCACGATGCAGCCAGCCATCTCTTCCGAATAATCTTTCAGGAAAGCGCCTGCATTTTCGTAGGTTTTCACCGGTTTGCTGTCAGATTTAAGCAGCAGCGCCAGTGAATCACGGACGGCTTCATCGTCCTCTACTACATACACAGTCTGCGGGGTATCAGTCATGAAAGTTCACTCTCCTGTCCGTTTTGTTATGGGGCCACTCAGTGAATGGACGGATCTTTCTGATCGTCCCGAGCGTGTTCCTGGCGCTCATGTTCACGCATTTTTTCGAGTCGTTGCTGGATAATGCCAAAAACGCTCTGTTTAGGGTACCTGCCTTTGCTGTCTGCTTTACCGGCCGGCTTGCCCAACAACAGTGTAATCGCATCTTCGACCCGGGCAACCGGATACACTGAAAACTTACCGGCTTTGGCGGCCTGAAGCACTTCACTATCCAGCATCAGGTTCTGTACATTGGTGTGAGGAATGATCACGCCTTGCGTGCCGGTCAGGCCACTTTTCAGTTCACAGGTGGTAAAGAAACCTTCGATTTTCTCATTGACCCCACCAATGGGCTGCACTTCACCAAACTGGTTCACCGATCCGGTAATCGCTAAATCCTGACGCACAGGCACGCCCGACAAGGTGGATATCAAAGCCACCAGTTCCGCCAAGGACGCACTGTCACCATCCACCTCGCCATAATTCTGCTCGAACGTCAGACTGGCAGACAGATGCATCGGATCGTTCATGGCGAAATGCGAGGACAACCAGGAACTGAGAATCATCACGCCTTTGGAGTGAATGTTCCCGCCCAGCTTCACATCGCGCTCGATGTCGATAATCTCCCCGTCACCATAGTAACAAGACGCCGTTACCCGGTTAGACAAACCGAATTCGAAACCGCCTGTCGATAAAACCGATAGTGCATTGACCTGCCCCACACAGGTGCCGGTAGTGCTCACCAACGTTGTACCATCCCGAATGGAGTCGTAAAAATGATCCCGAATTCGGCTGTCCCGGTAGCGGGCACTTTCCAGTGCACGAGTCACGTGCACATCACTGATTAAACGAGCACCGGCCTGCCGCGCCCAGAAGTCGGACTCTCTAAGCAGGTTGGCAATATCAGCAGCATGCAACGAGAGCCGATCTTGATGCTCAGCCCTGCGCGCACTGTACTCGATGATTCGGGCTACCGCTTTGGCGTTACAGTGCAGCAGCTTTTTCTCGACAACCAGGCTGGCAATAAACTTGGCGTACTGCACCTGACTGTCCACGGTGCGGTACATTTCATTTTCAAAATCTGCCGTCACTCTGAACAGCTCTGCAAACTCAGGATCGTATTCCTGAAGCAGCATCCAGGTTTCGCGATCCCCGAAAAGCACAATTTTGACATCCAGCGGAACAGCTTCGGGCTCAACCGAGATCGTGCCCGACAAGGTCAGCTCCCGCTCGAGAGAGTTAATCTCAATCGCATGAGATCGAAGTGCACGCTTCAGCGCATCCCATACAAAGGGCTGTTCAAGCACCTTTTCGGCGTCCATCAGGAGGTAGCCACCATTGGCGCGATGCAGACTGCCCGGGCGAATCAATGAGAAATCCGTGAATACGGTGCCCTTGTACGTTACGTTCTCTACATAGCCGAACAGACTGTGGTAAGTGGGGTTCTCTTCAACCACCACAGGCACTTCGTGATTGCTTTGATGCACCAGAAGGTTGATCAGGTAGCGACGCGGAGCCTTTCTATCCAGCGAAGCATAGGCCATTGCCGCCTGCTCCTCGCCGTCTTCCAGAAAGATATCGAGATTCTCTGCCAGGTCTTTGCGCACAGTTTTCAGATAGGCAACCACATCCGAATGCTTTTCATACTTGGCTTCCAGCTCGTCAAACTGATGCCCGGATAGACCTTCCAGCGTTTCCTGGTTGAGCGCCTGCTGCTTTTCGGCGTACTCCATTTCCCAGTCGGCCAACTTACGAAGTGCTTGCCGCAGTTTTTTCTCTAACTTGTTTATGACCTCTTCAAATTTATCCCGCTGGGCGTCGGTCAACTCTTTGAAACTTTCAGGTGTATGAGGCTGATCACCGTTCATGGCCACCAACCGGTATCCCCCCGGCGTCGTCACGGTGAGGCTCACCTTCTTACGCCGTGCTTGTGCGGCCACCTTCTCCAGTTCGTCTTCCTGCATTTTGACGTAGTCGTTTTTCAGGCTTTCGGCTCTTTCGAGAAAACCGTCACCTTCGAACGTCTGAGGAATCATTTTGACCAAACGGGACATCAGTTTGTCCATGTCCTGCTTGAGCTGATGCCCCATACCCGCCGGGAGTTTAAGCAGCTTGGGATTCCGGGGCTCATCGAAATTGGCGACATAGCACCAGTCGTGAATCTGCTGTTTGGTATCGGTGTGGTGCTCGAGGTAGCGCAGCATCATCGTGCGCTTGCCCAGCCCGTTTCGGCCAACAGCGTACACGTTATACCCACCGTGAGGCATGGCCAACGCAAAGCGAACGGCCTCTTCAGCGCGATTTTGGCCCACGATTTCGGCCAGTGGCTCCAATTGCCGGGTAGTTTTAAAGGGCAGGTCTTTCAGAACACAGGATTTGTACAACTGTTGCAGCGGCAATGACTTCAAGTTTGGTACCCGTCGAGGTCGATTTCAAATAGTAAAAACAACCCTGCATTGTAGTGGTTGCGCTGCTGACTGTCGCCTATCACTTCCGGTTTTATCCAATTGGCACTGTCTGATGGCATTACACCAGGCCTGCATCCAGGCTGGCGGCAACATACATGCCTAACTCTTCACACTGTTCGGCAAACTCTTCTTTGTATTCGCCACGACAGGTCAATGGTTCGTTAACCAACTTCCACCGCAATCCTGTGGTGATACTTTCTATGGCTCGTCGCGTGCCCGTGCCATCGTGCCCGGCACGAATATAAAAAGCGAAAGGGAGACCTTGGGTCTCTTCAAGGCAGGGGTAATAACTTCGATCGAAGAAATCTTTGAGGGCTCCCGACATATAGCCGAGGTTTTCGGTGGTACCGAGAATGATGGCATCACAAGCCAGCACATCCTCGGGCCCCGCTTCCAGTGGCGCTTTTACAACCACCTCAACGGTTTCAATATCCGGATGGCGGGCGCCGCTGGCAACGGCCTCCCGCAACCGCAAAGTATTCGGAGATGGGGCATGAGCCACAATAAGCAGCCGTTTCATAACTCACCTCCTACACTTGTGATTAAAGCAGTTCGCCGTTTGCCTCTGCCGGTGCCGCCTCAACCTCTTCTTTCTTCACAGGCTTAGGCATTAGCTTGTCGCGGACTTTGGCCTCGATCTCCTGGGCCACATCCAAATGCTCTTCCAGGTATTTGCAGGCATTTGCCTTGCCCTGACCGATTTTGTCGCCATTGTAGGCATACCAGGCACCCGCTTTATCAACAAAGCCTTCCTTCACGCCCATATCAAGCACCTCAGCCATGTGGTAGATGCCCTTACCGTACATGATCTGGAACTCGGCCTGCCTGAAGGGCGGAGACACCTTGTTCTTAACAACTTTAACACGGGTTTCGTTACCGACGACTTCGTCACCGTCTTTGACCGCACCAATACGGCGAATATCCAGACGTACAGACGAATAGAATTTCAGCGCGTTACCACCGGTTGTGGTTTCGGGGCTACCGAACATGACACCGATCTTCATACGAATCTGGTTAATGAACACCATCAGACAGTTCGCATGCTTGACGTTACCCGTTAGCTTACGCAGCGCTTGAGACATCAGGCGCGCCTGAAGACCCACATGGCTGTCACCCATCTCGCCTTCAATTTCAGCCTTCGGCGTCAAAGCCGCCACCGAGTCAACAATGATCACGTCGATGGCGTTGGAACGCACCAGCATATCGGCAATTTCCAGAGCCTGCTCGCCAGTATCCGGCTGTGACACCAGCAGATCGTCTACATTGACCCCCAGTTTTTCAGCGTAGATTGGGTCCAGTGCATGCTCGGCATCGATAAAGGCGCAGGTTTTGCCCTGCTTCTGGGCTTCTGCGATAACCTGCAGGGTCAGGGTGGTTTTACCGGAGCTTTCCGGGCCGTAAATTTCAACAATCCGGCCATAAGGCAAGCCACCTATACCCAAAGCCACATCCAACCCCAGGGAACCGGTAGATACCGCAGGGATGGCTTCGCGGGGCTGGTCACCCATTTTCATCACGGCACCTTTGCCGAACTGACGCTCAATCTGGCCCAATGCTGCGCTGAGTGCTTTCTTGCGGTTATCTTCCATTATTGCCTCACCTTGTTTACCTGCGCGGCCGACCCTGAAAACGTTTGTGGTCAGCACCGATATTCGAAAGAAAGAACTGGAAGCTATCCAGCGCTTTTCCTGTATATTTGAACAGTATTAAAACATAAGCGTTGGCAGAGACCAACCCCCGCTCAAGCGAAAAACATCACAGCTTTCGTAGAAACTTCGTAACCCCTTGCAGGACATACAAAACCGCCTGGCGCCGCACCTGTTCACGGTCACCATCAAAACGTTTCACGCTGGCCTCCACTCTCCCGTCTCCGGTTCCCCATGCAAACCAGACAGTACCAACAGGCTTTGACTCGCTGCCACCCCCGGGGCCGGCAATGCCACTGATTGCCACGGCCACATCGACACCTGCAACTCTGATCGCACCGGCAACCATCTGGCGGACCACCACTTCACTCACAGCACCATACGCATCCAACGAAGAGGCCTCTACGCCAAGAATGGCCTGCTTGGATTCGTTGCTGTAGGTCACCAGTCCTGCCATCAAATACGCCGAAGAACCCGCCCTATCGGTCAAAACTTTGGCCACCCAGCCACCGGTGCAACTCTCGGCGGTCGCCATCGTTCGCCCCTGCTGCTCCAGCAGCTCGGCCAGCGCATTACCGGCCTGTTCAAGCGCCAGATCTGATGCCTGCATCGCTCTATCTCCCATTAGAAACCACCCACAAACCTGCGATCAATTTTGTCTTTCAAACGCCAGACCCACTGCCCGGAAAAAGCGAACGGGCCGTAACTGCCTATCGCGGTTTTGTCGCCACAAGAAAGAAGGTACAACGTATTGGTTCGCGGCTGAAAGGCCGTGAATTCACCCGATTCTGTCGCGGCGCGCAGATTCGCCGCCAGCACCGGTGCCGTGCGAACCGCGTGCACACCCGACCGGTTTAGTGATTGATCCAAACGACTGCAGACATCGCCTGCAGCAAACACTTCCGGATGGGAGAGGCTTTGTTGATGCTCATTCACCAACACAAACCCTTGGGCGTCCACCGCCAACCCGCTTGTTGCCAGAAAGGAAAAAGCCTCTGAACCGGTTGCAGCCATAACCAGATCCGGGCGCATAGTCACGCCGTCAGTCAGGACCAGATCATGGCCCGCCGCTTCCGCACGCTGCTCAACCACCTCTATGCCCAGTGCTGCCAGCTTGTTGTGGGCCAACTTACGGATGCGCGGACGAAAATCCGGCAAAAGCCCCTGATTACCGGTTATCAAACTTACCTTGGCCGGCGCTGTCGCACCCGCTCGCCCGGCATGTGCGACGGCCATCGCCAGTTCGGCCCCCGCAGCACCACCTCCCACCAGTGCTATGTGCGCGCCCTTGGCACCCGAACGTTCATGGTGTCGTGACCACTGCTGATGAAACTGCCCCAGAGGCTTAATACTAAGCAGCGTGCCAGCGTACCCCCGCAGGCTTTCAAGATTGGTTGTCGCACCGATGTCGATCGATAGCCAGTCGTAATCCAGCAGATCGCCGTCCGTCAGCCGAACCTGCTTTTTATCCGCCCGCACTTCGATCACACTGCCCAGCACAACCCTGGCACCCGCCGCCAGAGCCAGCGATCGGGCATCAATTCGGCATTGATCAACGGAATAGTGCCCGGCAACCCCTCCGGGCAACATACCCGAGTAGTATTGCCACGCTGAGGGCGTAACCAGCACCAACTCCACGTCTTTCAGCGGGGCCGACAGCCATTGCTTCAAGACGATCAGATGTGCGTGCCCGGCCCCCATCAAAACCAGTCGTTTCATAGTGACTCCGAGGATTGGCAGCGACACAGTACAAACAAAGGTGTTCTCAAGTGCGACTCCATCTGGTTAGATAACAAGGTTATCGTTTATGACCCGCCCCCGGACATGTTACGGAGCATTTGATCTACGTGCCACGCACCACCACGGTTCAACCTGAGCTCGCCATCATCGTACCAGTGCTGAACGAAGCGGCGGTATTAACCGAGCTAATGGTGCATTTAACCCATTGGCACCAACGGGGAGCCGAAGTAGTCATAGTTGATGGCGGCAGCACCGACCAAACCGTAGCAATAGCTCGCGAAAGAGGATTCAACGTCATCACTGCTCCAGCCGGCCGTGCCAACCAGATGAACGCCGGCGCGCACGCCAGCCACGCAGAACGTTTGCTTTTTCTACATGCCGACACGCGGCTACCGGACAATGCCGATCACGTTCTGGCTCGCATATTTAGTTCCACAGGCCCGGCGTGGGGACGTTTTGATGTGGTGATTGAAGGGCGCTCCAAAATGCTGCCCGTTATCGCAACCTTGATGAACTGGCGCTCGAGATTCAGCGGTATTGCGACCGGAGACCAAGCCTTGTTCATGAGCCGGGAACTGTTTAATCAAACCGGCGGATTTCCTGAACAGCCGTTGATGGAAGACATCGAGATGAGCAAACGGTTGAAGCAACTCTGTCGCCCTGTTTGCCTTCGGCATAAAGTGATCACCTCCGGCCGAAGGTGGGACACCCGCGGCAGCTGGCCAACCATCCTGCTCATGTGGCAACTTCGGTGGGCATACTGGCGCGGCATTCCTGCCCAACAACTGGCAGAGCGTTACCGATGAAGCCTGTTCGAATCCTTATCATGGCCAAGGAACCCCGGCCCGGTCGTGCCAAAACCCGGCTGATTCCAGCTCTGGGCGAGCAGCACGCTGCGGCCCTGGCCGACCGATTGTTTCAGAGAACGCTGCAACAAGCTTTGGCCGCCGATCTGGGACCGGTTGAACTGCACATCACACCGGATCCGTCGGCCCGCTATTGGCAAGAACTTCCGGGAGCGGAACGCTGCGAGCGCTTCTCACAAGTGGAGGGCGATCTGGGCGCCCGCATGGCAGCCGCTGCTCGGAATGGCCTGGCTCAGAGTACAGCCGTACTGATCATCGGCACCGACTGCCCAGACCTTGATGCCGATCAGCTCAAAGCGCTGGCGCAATCGCTGCAAAGCTACGATTGCTGCTTGTGTCCAGTCACTGATGGTGGTTATGCGTTGATTGGCTTACGGCAATTTTCTCACACGTTGTTTACCGATATCCCCTGGAGCACAGCGGACGTTGCACCGATCACCCGGAACAGAGCCAGAGCGCTCGGCTGGACATGCTACGAAAGCAAGTATCTACAGGACGTGGACGAACCGGAAGACCTCCTTCACCTCAGTCAAAACCACCCCGAGCTGATTTCTCCGAGCGACTAAACGACGTTTAATCAGAATCACCCGGAAAGGAACTTCGAGCCCACAGCGGCTCGTGGTAACATCCCAACCTTTTACACGATTGCCCCCCAGTTACCGAGGACATATGACGGCATCCGCGAAGAACCCGGCCAAGCAGGAATCTCCCAAGCACACCCCCATGATGCAGCAGTACCTCAAAATCAAAGGTGAACACCCCAATGAGATGGTGTTTTACCGCATGGGGGACTTTTACGAGCTGTTTTACGACGATGCCAAGAAAGCCGCCGAGCTTCTGGACATCACCCTGACCGCCCGAGGCCAATCCGGTGGCAACCCTATCCCGATGGCGGGCGTACCGTTTCACGCAGCGGAAGGCTACATCGCGCGCATGGTTCGGGCGGGCCAGTCCATTGCGATTGCTGAACAAATCGGCGACCCCGCCACCAGTAAAGGCCCGGTAGAACGCCAGGTTGTCCGCATTGTTACGCCGGGCACCCTCAGCGACGAAGCCTTTCTGGAAGACCGCAGAGACAACTTGCTAGCCGCCATCTTCAGCCACAAAGAGCAGTTCGGCTTTGCCTCGCTGGATATTTCAAGCGGCCGGTTTGCGGTGTCTGAGCTTGATAGCCTGGAAGCCCTGCAGGGCGAACTTCAGCGCCTGCGGCCCGCAGAAATACTGATCAGCGAAGATTTCCCCTACGGCGAGATTCTTGAAGGCTTCACCGGTGTGCGCCGACAAGGCCCATGGCTGTTCGAAATGGACACCGCACACAGGATCATCACCCAGCAGTTGCAGGTAAAAGATCTCACCGGCTTTGGCTGCGAAGATCTGCACCTAGCCGTTTGCGCCGCCGGCTGTTTGCTTCAGTACGCGCGCGAGACCCAACGCACCGCCCTGCCCCACATTCGCAAGCTGACCCGGGAACGCCGGGAAGAAGCGGTGATTCTGGATGCGGCGAGCCGCCGGAATCTGGAAATCGATACCAACCTGATGGGCGGCCACCAATACACCCTCGCCTGGGTGATGGATCGCACCGCTACCCCCATGGGTGCCCGGGAGCTGCGCCGATGGCTCAACCGGCCCCTGCGTGACATCCATGTAGTCCGCCAGCGTCAACAGGCAGTTGCAGCACTACTGGACGGTTTCCACTACGAGCCGACTCACGATCTACTCAAGCGTGTTGGTGACATTGAGCGAATTCTTGCCCGCGTTGCCCTGCGATCCGCGCGGCCGAGAGACCTTGCGCGCCTGCGAGACGCCTTTCAGGCCCTGCCCGACCTTCAGGAAACCCTGAAAGCCGTTCAATCGGATCACATTTCGCATCTGGCGAACACGGTCAGTGAGTACCCTGAACTGGCTTATCTGCTTGAACATTCCATTATCGAGAACCCACCGGTGGTGATTCGTGATGGCGGCGTGATTCGCGAAGGTTTTGATGCGGAACTGGACGAGCTACGTAACATCAGTGAGAACGCGGGCCAGTACCTGCTCGACGTGGAAACCCGAGAGCGCGAACGCACCGGCATCAGCACCCTGAAAGTAGGTTATAACCGGGTACACGGTTACTACATCGAAATCAGCCGTGCCCAGTCAGATCAGGCGCCGGCAGACTATATCCGGCGCCAGACCCTGAAAAACGCGGAACGCTTTATTACCCCAGAGCTGAAAGAGTTCGAAGATAAAGCCTTGAGCGCCAAGAGCCGCGCCCTGGCCCGGGAAAAGGGCCTATACGACGAAGTTCTGGAAGCCGTGGCCGAGCAATTGGCGCCACTTCAGGACGCCGCTCAGGCTCTGGCCGAACTCGACGTACTGAGCAACTTTGCCGAGCGCGCCACCAGCTTGCGCTTCACGGCACCGGAGTTTACCGACGAACCCGGCTTCACCGTCGAGGAGGGCCGCCATCCGGTGGTCGAGCAGCTGTTGGATGAACCGTTCGTGCCAAACAACCTGCTGATCGACGACAAGCGTCGCATGCTGGTCATCACCGGCCCGAACATGGGCGGTAAATCGACCTATATGCGCCAGGCTGCGCTGATTGCACTGCTCGCCTATACCGGCAGTTTCGTGCCCGCTGACCGCGCTGTGCTCGGTCCGGTTGACCGTATTTTCACTCGTATGGGGTCATCGGATGACATTGCCGGCGGTCGCTCCACCTTTATGGTGGAAATGACGGAAACGGCTAACATCCTGCACAACGCTACCGAACACAGCCTGGTGCTGATGGACGAAGTAGGCCGAGGCACCAGCACCTTTGATGGCTTGTCACTGGCCTGGGCCACCGCTGAACACCTGGCCAAAGAAATCCGGTGCTACACCTTGTTCGCGACCCATTACTTTGAGCTGACTCAGTTGGCCGAAGACCTGGAGCACGCCGTCAACGTGCACCTGACAGCAACCGAGCACGACGACAGCATCGTGTTCCTGCACAACGTCCATGACGGCCCGGCAAGCCAGAGCTACGGCCTTCAAGTTGCCAAGCTTGCGGGTGTACCTCAAGACGTTATTCAACACGCAAAAACCCAGCTGGCGCATCTGGAAGGCAGCGCCGCCCCGGCGGCGGAGATTCGGAAATCCGAGCCTGCCCCCGTCCAAGCTCCGGCACCAAGCGCCTCTGACCACGGCGCGTTCCAGAGCGACATGTTCGCCAGCATGGAACCCAGCGATGTTGAACGGGCTTTGCAGAAGCTGGATGTTGACGGCCTGAGCCCGCGAGACGCGCTCAATCAGCTGTACGAACTCAAAGCGTTGCTGAGAAACTAGCGGGAATAAACGCTAACTTGACCTAAGTAATAAGGTTATAGCGGTCTGAGGCTTGCGGCTGGCAAGGGCGCTCCCTACAATATCGCGCATAAATTAAGAATGGGGCCGATTTTACCGAGCTCCTGATGAGATTGATTGTTCTACGAACCAGGGATCCGACTATGGCGTTTATCGTTACTGATAACTGCATCAAGTGCAAATACACCGACTGTGTAGAAGTCTGCCCGGTAGACTGCTTCTACGAAGGCCCCAACTTTCTGGTTATCGACCCGGACGAGTGCATTGACTGTGCCCTGTGCGAACCAGAGTGCCCGGCAGAAGCTATCTTCTCGGAAGACGAACTGCCTGCGGGCCAGGAAGCTTTCGTAGAGATCAACGCCGATCTCGCTGGCAAGTGGCCGAACATCACTGAAAAGAAAGACCCGCTGCCAGACGCGGAAGAATGGGACGGAAAAACCGACAAGCTTCAGTATCTGGAGCGCTGATTCCAGCCGGTACCCCACACAAAAAAGGCCGGAAGATGAATGTCTTCCGGCCTTTTTTGTGTGCTGAGGAAACCCGCCTGCCGCTGACAGCTATTCTGCCAGCAACTTCCTGGCCGCCGCTGAGCGATAAAACGCGCCCAGCCGTCTTCGCAACAAAGCTTCCAGATAACCCTCCGCTCGCAAGACATCCACCATAGGCAGAATGAGCTCCTTGAGTTCGGTCACGATCACTTCACGAGTGACCCCTAAATCCTGCAACAAATCCAAAACTGGCACGCTGCCATATTTCTCGTAGAGATGTTCCACCACAGCGGCTGCACACCCTTCGAAATACGGCGTTTTCCGGAAACTCAGCCAAAACTCGTAACCCAGCACCACAAATTCCTGAAGCCGTACGTCACCCAAACCCTCGTTCAACTCCGCGATCGTGGTGCCCTCGACTGAAACCCAGGCCGCCATCACACTGTCCCGAAGTTCGTCGTCCGTCAGGGCTTTCTGCAGAAACTGCTCACTTCGGGTTATTAACCCTGGCAAGCTATCAGACAACCAGGCCTTGATGCGCCGTTCGAAGGTTTCATCCAAACCCGGCACGGCTTTGTTGGCCACCTTCTTGCCAAACTTCATCATCGAACCGACACCCGGCACGGAGCGGGTCAACAAGTTATCTTCGTAAAGATAATTGACCAGACCGTGGTACACCACATTAGAGACAAGCTCCTGGTAAACCGGGTGCGCCATAATTTCAGCAATAAAGCGTTCGCGCTGCTGTCGGAGCTCCAGTGCCTCCTCCACAAAAGCGGCAGCTTGTTCTCGCGACAGTATTTCGCCCAACGTGGTGTCGGCCTGCACCGGTGCATTGGTCACCTTCGCAGCCATTTCACCCGCCAGTTCCGGTATGCCTGCGTCCAGCTCCATGTTCACCACAACACGACGAATCACCCCCATCACCTGCTCCGCGCTGACGAGCTGTTCCAGCGTAACGGTGCCTGCGTGATCAAGCAGCTCATCCACTTCGGTTTCCAGAAACCTGGTCAGCTTTGCGCCTTTCAGAGACGACAACTCATGTTTAACGTGGGCCTCAAAGAGCTTGTCGGCTAGATCTGGCGTAGATTTGGTCATAGGGGTGTCATCCATTATTACTGGTAGTCCTGAAATTCATGGGGTTCGGCCGCCAAACACAGGCAGATGCTTCCCGGGCCGACATATATCGAACTGGTAATGCCCATTTGCGACAGCAACAACTCTACATTATTACGCTCGCAGGTTTCGCGAAGACGATCCAGCCCCGGCAGTGCTTCGATTTCATCCCAGCTTAACCCACAGGACATGCTCAGGTAGGGCGTTAGCAACCCCGCTTCAATGCGGGCGATGGCATAATTCATGACTCTCTCGACGGCCACATCGAAATTAAAGGTTTTCGCCACCGGCTTACCTTCCGCCCCTTGCCCGAAAATCACGGGAGTCAGATTTAAAGCCTTCCCCAAAAACGCAGCAACGGCCGAAACACTTTTATCGCCTCGACGTCGGGCTCGTTCGCGAATGTAGTGGATATCCCGCGGAATAACACAGGTGTAAATATTATCTGCAAACGTTTCAACTTCGTATTTCAAGGCATTTTTGGAGGCTTTTTGCTCTATTCGTTTTAGCGTATGAGCCGCTAACAACCCTTGGCCCGCAAAAATCTGCTTGCTATCAATGACCCGCATGGAAAACTTGCCCGGCCGACCGGATGCCTCACGGGCAACCTGGTAGTTCGCCATGACCGAGTGCATTGCATCACTGGCATTTTGATAAATCTGGCTGCGACTGCGCGTAACGGTTTCACAAATGGCGATATCGTATTCAGTGACGATCTTTTCCATAAACAGATCGTGAATCTGTTTAACCGAAAAAGCTTCTGTTTCGGCATGGTGCCCTTTTTCCAACAGGCCACTCTTATAAAACTGCTGAGTCAATGCCGGATCGTGAGTATCTATGTAGGTCTCGCCATTAATGATGGCGGTTACCGGCAGAATAAACAGATCGTGTTTGGTGGCAAATTCATGGGGCAAATCACAGGCTGAATCAACAATTAAGCCAACGCGCATACTACACACCTCCAGATTCAGGCTACCTTGATCACGGCATGCCTTTTCTTATCATTATTTTAAGGGAGGTAGTGTCACACAGGCATAACAACAATGCAGCCGCCAGAAGGGGCCAAAAAAAAAGGGAGGCACGAAGGCCTCCCAAGGACACACAGGGGTTGATGCCGCCGTTGATAGCAACGGCGCCAGGATCAGTGTTCGTCGGCTACTTCAGCGCCGGGTGCTTCCGGATCCGAGGTGAAGCCCAGCAGGCGGGTACGCTCGATCAGGAAATACAACACAGCACCGGTCGCCAATCCCCAGCCTGCACCGTAAACCGCGAGCACTACGCCCATGGTGCCGGCAATGCCGCGCTCGGTGTTGTTCTCAAGCTGCTCAAGGCCCACCATCAAACAGATGTAACCGGTCAGCAACAGAGTCAACGACAAGGCGATTGGCAATACTGGCTGAAAGAAGCTCACCAAAGGCAGTACAAACAGAGCAATGAAGCCGGTAATCCAAAAAGTACCGCCACCGCTGTAGATGGAATCCATCGCATTACGGCCATACTTGTAGCGCTCAGCCATGGTGGCGGTGACGGCCGTCCAGATCGGGCCAGCCAGGCCGGGATACGGTGCGAAGAATGCGTGGCCACCATTACGAAGTGCAGTCACGAGGTGAGCCCGATCAATGCTGTTATCGATGTCCTCATCTTTTCGCAGATGATCCACACGACTCATCAACGACTGCCCCACTACTATGTCGCCAAACGCGATAACGTAGGCAATCACCGCCGTCGGAATGGCATACAAGAAGACATTCATATCCGGAAAGCCAACGGTGAATGGCAGGTAGTTCCAAAGCTGATCAAACGCGGGCTTGGTGATCCCCCACTGCACATCCGGCACGTCGTATTCACCGGTCGCAAAGCCCACCAGAATCGCCACAACCATACCCGGCACCATGCCGTAATTGGCAATCTTGCGGGCCAGTGCACTCTTGTCGACAAAACCTTTGAACGAAACCGAGAACATCAGGTACAGACACACCAAACCACCGACAATCAGTGAGATCGGCGTATTGGCCAGTCGTCCACCCGCTTCAATTTCGCCCATTAGAGCCGCGATACCGGCGCCAATGATGATGCCGCCTTTCATGGAACGGGGTATCCACTCCACCAGTTTACTGCCGAGGCGAGTCACACCCAGGATCAGGAAGATCAGGAATACCAGAAACTGCAGCGCAAACAACGCCTGAATGGCTTCGGGGCCGGGCTCGTAATCCGACAGGAACAACAGCACCACAGGGATCCCCGGCGTAATCCAGCCCGGTACCAGCGGCACACCCAACAACGCAGGCAGCATGAAACCGATGCCGCAGATCACCACGTAGGCCAAGGCTACGTCGTAGGGAACGCCCAGATATTTTTCAAGGAGTGGAATCATGGCAAGACTGACCACGAACATGATCAAAGCCTGCACCATCTCCGCGAATTCCCACCGATAGTGAACAAAAGGCAATCGAACCTTGAAGGGGCCAGCCGGCCAGTACGGCTGCTCTTCGCCATTTTTTCTCTGTAAAAGTTGCATAACAATACCTCCGGGCACACCGTAACGGGCGCCAACTCATGTTGTTTTTGTGTTGAGGTTTGGCTGCGCCGGGCGGCGCAGCTTATGGTCTGATCAGTTCAGCTCTTTGGCCTGATCCCGAAGCACAAACTTCTGGATTTTGCCGGTCGAGGTCTTGGGCAGATCAGTGAATATCACCGTTTTGGGCACCTTGAAGCGAGCCAGATGTTCGCGGCAGAAGCTGATGATGTCGTCTTCAGAGACATCTCCGGCTTCTGGCTTCAGGGTCACGAACGCACAAGGTGTTTCGCCCCATTTTTCATCAGGCCGCGCGACAACGGCCGCTTCCATCACAGCGGGATGCCGGTACAGAGTGTCTTCCACCTCGATGGTGGAAATATTCTCGCCACCGGAAATAATGATGTCTTTGAGACGATCCTTGATTTCCAGGTAACCGTCTTCGTGCCAGACCGCCAGGTCACCGGTATGGAACCAGCCACCACGGAACGCTTCTTCCGTCGCTGTCGGGTTCTTCAGGTACCCTTTCATCACGGTGTTACCGCGCAGGAAAATCTCACCGATGGTTTTGCCATCTTTGGGTACCGGCTCCATGGTATTCGGGTCACCCACCATGGTTCCGCCCATGGTGTGATAACGAACACCCTGACGCGCTTTCAGCTTGGCACGCTCATCCAGCGGCAGTTCGTCCCACTCGGATTTCCAAGCACACACGGTCACGGGGCCATACACTTCGGTCAAGCCGTAAACGTGAGTGACCTTGATACCAAGCTCTTCGATCGCGCCAATAACCTGAGCGGGGGGCGCAGCACCGGCTGTCATAGACTTCACTTCGTGATCGATGCCCGCTTTGGCTTCGGGCGAGGCGTTCAGCAATGCGTTGAGCACGATCGGCGCGCCACACATATGGGTAACCTGATGATCACGAATCAACTGCAGAATTTTTTCCGGGTCAACCCGGCGCAAGCAAACATGGGTACCGGCCATAGCCGTGATGGTCCACGGGAAACACCAGCCATTGCAGTGGAACATTGGCAGTGTCCAGAGATACACCGGGTGCATCCCCATAGACCAAACCGCCTGGTTACCCAACGCGTTAACGTAGGCGCCGCGATGGTGATAGACCACGCCTTTCGGGTTACCGGTGGTACCGGAGGTGTAATTCAGGGAGATCGCGTCCCATTCATCCGCAGGGAAACTCCACTGAAACTCGGGATCCCCCTCTTGCAGGAAGGCTTCGTAATCCAGATCGCTAACCTGAACACCTTCACCGTATTCCGGGTCGTCGACATCGATCACCAGCGGCTTGTTTTTCAATCCACTGACGGCATCCTTGATCACTTGGCCGAACTCGCGGTCCGCAATCACGACTTTCGCTTCGCCGTGTTCCAGCATGAAGCCGATCGCGTCAGCATCAAGCCGAACGTTCAGGGTATTCAACACCGCGCCGATCATCGGTACAGCAAAATGGCACTCCACCATAGCCGGGATATTCGGCAACATGACCGCGACCGTATCGCCCCGGTGAATACCACGACCTTTCAGGGCCGAGGCCAAACGCCGGCACCGATCGTACGTTTCTGCCCAGTTCCGGCGAATAGCGCCGTGAATGATGGCGGGATAGTTCGGATAAACGCTGGCGGTACGTTCGATGAAATCAATAGGCGATTGGACCGCGTAGTTCGCGTCCCGTGGCGCAAGGCCGTCATCAAAGATCGAAGTCATGTGTGTGGTCCTCATATTCGGGTGTTATTTTTATGTCGTCTACGGTGGAAAGGTTAGACTAGTTATTCTTTCGATTGTTCAAATGGTAGATTACAGAATTATTGCTAGGAATTCTACCATCGTATTATAGGGTATATTCTATACTTATGAATAATTCCTCAACCACAAAGGGATTCGTGCAATTGCTCCCGCAAGATCCAAGCCCGTCTCTTATTGTAGATGCTCATGCACAAGTGCTCGCGGCAAATCCGGCGGCGCAATCCCTTCGGGCAACAAAGGCTGGGCAATACGATGAGGTCTTGCCCATCAATACAAACGCACTTATCAAATCGGCATTGAGCCAGAATCGGGCCATCGATCAGGTTGAATCCAGGATCGGTAGCGTCATTTTGCTATGGTGTTTCATTCCGGACGCAGACACTCAACAGGTTTTGATTCGCGGCCGAGATGCCACAACCGACATCCTCACCCAGGAAGAAGCCACCCGCTCAAGCCGCCTCTACCGGCTGATCACCGAAAACACCACCGACCTGATTTCACGGCATGCGCCGGACGGCCGGTTTATCGACGCTACGCCAGCATCTTGGCGCTTGTTGGGTTATTGGCCCGAAGAATTACGCGGGCAACGTTTGGAAGACATTTTCAGCGGTCATCAAACGGATACCTTATTTGCCGAAACCCGACAAAAACTTCGAGACGACGGCTACGCCACCATGACCCTCCAGATCACCCATAAGAACGGTGCCCGGCGATGGCTGGAGATTGCCAGCCGCGCCATTCGAGAAACCTACACGGGCGCCGTGGTGGAAGTGATCAGTGTGTCCCGGGACATCACCGCCCGAATAGAATCAGAAGAACAAAACCGCCTGCTGGCCGACGAACTGGCCCACACTGCTCGGCTAGCCACCCTTGGGGAACTGGCTTCAAGCATTGCACATGAGATGAACCAGCCACTGGCCTCCATCGTAAACTTCGCCAGCGCCAGCCAACGCTTTCTCAGAAAGCGCGACCAGCATCCGGAGCAATTGTCAAAAGTGGATGATGGCCTTCAAAAAATCGTTCACCACGCTAACCGCGCATCCGAAGTGATCAAGCGGCTGCGCGCGTTCTTGCGTAAAGGCAAGAAAAGCATGGGGCCAGTGGCACTCAACACGGTTATCTCCGACGTCTCCCGCCTGTGCCAATGGGAGGCAGATAAACATGGCGTAAAGATCTTGAGGCAGCTTGCCCATGAGGATCCGGTTGTTACTGCAGACCCGATACTGCTGGAACAAGTACTGATCAACCTGATTCGAAATGGTATCGAAGCGAACGTTGATGCGTGCGACAAGCAAACAGAAACCAGATCTTCACGCATTCTGGTCAGCACCCTGATCAATGATCACCATGAGACCCTGATTGTGGTAACCGACGAAGGCCCCGGCCTCGACGAGGAAGGGATTCGACAGATGTTCCAGCCGTTCTACACCAGCAAACCCAAAGGACTTGGCTTGGGGCTTTCCATGAGCCGCTCTATTATTGAGGGCTTTGGCGGATTTCTCGATGCCCTGCCCGCTGAGACGGGCGGACTGTCGCTGATTTGCCGCTTCCCGAACACCCCAAACACCAACCCCACACACAAACAGGAGCCTTTCAATGCCTGAACTCACGTCCGCTGCAACCAACACCGTGTTCGTCGTAGACGATGATGCAGGCATGCTGGAATCAACTCAGTGGCTGCTTGAGTCAGTCGGGCTTCAGGTTAAGGCGTTCAGCGATGGCCGACAGTTTCTGAACGAGGTCAACGAGAACCGTCCCGACTGTGTGGTGCTGGATATTCGCATGCCCGGGCTCGGCGGTCTGAATGTTCAGGAAGAACTGCAAAAACGCGACATTGAAGTGCCGATTATCTTTGTCTCCGGTCACGCGGACGTGCCCATTGTCGTCCGGGCTTTCAAATCCGGCGCGTTCGATTTTATCGAGAAACCGTTCAACGAACAGCTGCTACTGGATAGCATCCAGCAAGCGATGCAAACCCCGAATACATCCGAGAGCCAGGTGGCTATTAGCCACGATGCGGAAGCCCTCATCAGCACCCTCACCCGCCGCGAGCGCGACGTATTCCTTCCACTGGCGCAGGGCTACACCAGCCGGGAAATTGCGGAACAGCTGGGGGTCAGCGTGAAAACCATCGATCTTTACCGGGCGCGGGTGATGAAACGTCTGGGTGCCGACCGGCTGCCAGACGTAACCGGCATTGCTATTGCGGCCGGTTTGTTAAATCCGGAGGCGCTGCGCGAAGATCGGTCACCGGTGACCGCCTAGCGAATCCAGGCCTGACGACCAAAGCCCCAGGTGCACCGAACATACAGGACAAACCATGCAAACCCCGATCTACCAAATTGATGCGTTCACCAACGAGTTGTTTGGCGGCAATCCGGCCGCGGTCATGCCCCTTGAGCGCTGGCTACCTGACACCGTGCTGCAGTCGATAGCAGAAGAAAATAACCTTTCGGAAACGGCGTTTTTGGTGCCCACCCCCGATCGGGAAGATTCCGACTTCCACATTCGGTGGTTTACGCCGGAATCGGAAGTGCCGTTGTGCGGCCATGCCACCCTGGCAGCGGCTTGGGTGGTGTTCAATAAGCAGGCCTGGCCACACGACATAGTGCGATTGCAGTCAAAGTCCGGGCCACTGTCAGTATCCCGGAGGCCGGATGACTCTCTTGAGCTGGACTTCCCCAACCTCGCCTACGAGCCCTGCGCCACCCCTGAATTGATCAAAGCCGCGATGCCAGAAGCACCCAACGAAGCGTTCTTTGTTCCCAACGACACCAATTACATGATTGTGATGGCGTCTGAGGCGGAGGTCCTGGCCGCAGCCCCTGACCTTCAATTACTCACGCAGCTAGGCAATCAGGGCTTAATCGTGACCGCGAGGGGCGGACAATGTGATTTTGTCAGCCGCTATTTTGCTCCGGGTGTCGGCATCGACGAAGACCCGGTCACTGGCTCTATTCACAGCGTGCTCACCCCCTACTGGGCTGAGAAATTGGACAAAAGATCCTTAACTGCCATGCAGCTCTCTAAACGGGGTGGCAGGCTTCACTGCGAGCTTCGGGGCGACCGTGTGGCAATTTCCGGCCACGCCGCCTTCTTCATGGAAGGCTCCGTAAAGCTGCCCTTAGACTGATATACTGCCCGCCGGTTTTTTATCAGTGGCGGGCAGGCAATGGCAGTATCTTCATCACACTATGACGTTATCATCATCGGCGCAGGCGCTGCCGGGTTGATGTGTGCGGCCACTGCCGGTTATCGCGGGCGTAAGGTGCTAGTCGTGGACCACGCCAACAAACCCGGCAAGAAGATTCTGATGTCGGGTGGCGGGCGCTGTAATTTCACCAATCTGAATAGCACGCCATCGAACTTTCTTTCCGACAATCCGCATTACTGTATTTCGGCACTGAAGCGCTACACGCCGCAGGATTTTCTGGAGCTGGTGGAGCGCCATGGCGTCGAGCATGAAGAAAAAGCCCCGGGCCAACTGTTCTGCCAAAACAGCGCGAAAGACATCCTCAACGTGTTACTGACAGAATGCGAATGGGCCGGAGCAGAAATCCGCATGGCCACGTCGGTCACGCAGGTGCAGCCCACCGAGACCGGTTACAAACTACAAACCAGTTCAGGTGCGCTGAGTTGCGAATCGCTGATAGTCGCCTGCGGCGGGCTTTCTATCCCTACCATGGGCGCAACCGGGTTTGGCTACGAGCTTGCCAAACAGTTTGGTCTGAGCGTACTGCCCACTCGAGCAGGCTTGGTGCCCTTCACTCTGCACCCTGAATTGAAGCAACAACTATCCCCATTGTCTGGGATAAGCTGCCCGGTGGAAGCCCATTGTCACAACCATCATTTTAGGGAACCGTTGCTGGTCACCCACCGCGGCCTAAGTGGTCCATCGATGCTGCAGGTATCCAGCTATTGGCAACCCGGCGACGAGGTACACATCAACCTGTTGCCAGCGCAAAACATTCAAGACGATCTGTTTACGTTGCGCAAGCACAAACCTCAGTCCACCATCGCCCAGTACCTGAACCAACATTTGCCCAAGCGCTTTGCTCAGGCATTCAATGAATTACAGGGCTGGAGCAAGCCGCTGCAGGAATACCGAAACCCGGAACTCGAACAGGTTGCCAATACACTGGGAAACTGGACGGTAAAACCCGCCGGTACAGAAGGATACCGAACCGCCGAAGTCACGTTGGGCGGTGTAGACACTCGTCAGCTGTCGTCAAAGACCATGGCAGTTCTGAATCGGCCCAATCTGTACTTTATCGGAGAGGTGGTGGACGTAACCGGGCATTTAGGCGGGCACAATTTTCAATGGGCCTGGGCCTCCGGCGTGGCGGCTGGAAATTCAGCTTAAAGCATCGAAAACATTGGCGCACATCACCAGACACATGTCGCAATCAAGACTTGCCCTCAACCCATTCGAATCCTCTCATTCCTCATAACATCGCTGTAATTCACAGGATTGTTCACTAACAAACTCACACGCTACAATAGCCCCACCCTGTGGATTGGCTCAGACGTACGTCCTTGTTATGCATAACGTCGCTGCTGTTCGGGCCCGTTAACATACAACAGTCTGTGATTGAGCCGGTTGTTGATATCCGTTCCTCTTAACGCGTGTTGCCATTTCTCAGATGAAATACCAGTCCCGCTTTCGTCAGCTGTCGATTTTTTTAATCAAATGTTTTCTGTTTTCCTTCAGCATCCTGTTGGTTTCACGCTACCTGTTTTTTTTGCATATACGGGATGTGTTGCCAGAAACAGGGGTTGGAGATGATATCTGGCAGGCTTTTTTTGTTGGCGGGCGTTTTGATGCCAAGGTCACCGCGATTGCCTATTCTCCGCTTTTGTTGAGCGGCCTTGTTGCCGCGGCATTTCACGGCGCTTACCGGCGCTGGTTAAGATTTTCGATCGGCTACCATACCGCTATAGCCACCCTCTATGTTATTGGCTGCATCTGCAATTTCTATTACTACACGACCTACGGCAGTTATGTAGATCTGTTTGTGTTCGGCCTATGGGAAGATGACTCCACCGCAGTGCTTGTCAATATCTGGGAAGACTACCCTGTCATACGCGGTTCTCTGGTGGCTTTTGGGATCGGCGCGCTGGCCTATTTCTTCTCCCGGAGGTTCCTCCGCAGTCGGTTGGGCCGAATTAACCCACGAGCGCACTGGCACTGGGGCGTTACCGCACTGGCCGTTGTCGCCATGTTTCTGTCCACTTTTGTCACGGCGCGGGGCACTCTAGACAGCCATCCCCTTAAGCGTTATCACGCAAGCGTTTCCCAATACAAACCGCTCAACATGGTCACCCCAAACGTATTCATGGCGCTGGAGTGGGCAACCTCTGATTATAAGGAACAACAGCGCTTTGAACCTGTTTCTGAGGCCGAACTGACCGCCCAGATGGAAAAAGTTCTGGGCCAGCCAACCCCGGTCTACCACACGCCGGAAAACGAATACCTCCAAGAGCATCCGCCCCATGTGGTTGTGACGATGATGGAGGGAATGGGCATGAATGTTCTGGTGGAAGACAACCCTCCGGAAAACGACTTATTAGGACGACTTCGCCCGCATTTCAAGGACGACTTTCTGTTCAAGCGCTTTTTAGCGGGCACATCCGGGACCATCGACAGTATTGTTATGACACTGTTTCATAGCCCTGTAGCGACCATCAGCCACTCCTCGGCCCAAACGGTCGCATTGCCGAGCTCTGCGGTTCTACCTTACAAGCGGGCGGGCTATGAGGTGGCGTTTTTGTACGGTGGAAATGGCATGTGGCGCAACCTGGCCAGCTACCTGCCAAGGCAGGGATTCGACCGCGTCTATGATGAAAATGACATCATCGAAGCCATTCCGGAAGCGGACGAATACTCAGGAACCTGGGGTGTACCTGATGGTTTTATGTTCCAGTTCGCCAACAAGGTACTGGAAGAAGCGGACAAACCTACCCTGCTTTTTATTATGACCACCACCAATCATTCACCGTACCAGGTACCGGAAATCTACGAGCCTAGGCCGACGGAACTCAGTGACCGGTTTGCCGCGATGGCCGAATATGAAGGAGAAGAGGCCAGCGTACTGCTTGAAACTTTCCAGTACGCCTCGGATGCGCTGGGCCAATTTATGTCAGGCATCAAACAGTCAACGACGCTTCGCGACAACACCATTATTGCGGTAACCGGCGACCACCGCGTGCGAAACTTGAGCATACATGAGCCCACAGAATACGGCCTCACCTATGCGGTACCATTTCTGTTACACGTGCCGGAGCCAATTCTTGAAAACGTATCCCATCGGTATGACCCTCTACGCATCGGGTCACATCGGGATATTTTTCCCACGCTCTATCATCACAGCTTGTCAGACCAAGACTATATTACTCTGGGTGGCGAGAACCTTCTAAGCCCCCACGGGGTCAGCAACGTGGGATTCAACCTGAAGCGCAGCATCAATAAGTATGGCGCGTTCAGTAACGACAGATCCGGTCTGTTTTACCCCTGGCAAGACGATGACCCTCTATTTAATCAGCCAAACCCGGAAGAAAAGCGGCCATTCGACGCTGGTTGGGCAGAGGATTATCACCGATTGATGGATTATTACCTTCGCTCCCAAATTCTGCCTACGCAGAATTCGAATTCACAGTAGCACATCAATACGCTGCGGTGAGGCGTGCTGCCTAAGACACTTATAGATACTTTTCCAGCGGCAGCCAAGACAAGAAACGGGATTTCGCTCGGCGCCAGAAACCAACATCCGGTTCTTGATGCACCTGTTGATCTGCCGATTGCCACAATAAATCGCCATTCTCATCCAGTGTCACATGCCAGCTGTTTCCGGGTGTCATGGAATGACGGATATCGTCAGATACGGCTTTAGCCATTTCCGGGCTCTGAATGATCAGCACCGTTTCACCGTTCAAATAGATTGAGCGAAGATTTACATTGAGCGAACCTACAAACAAAGTACGCTGGTCAAATACAACGGCTTTGGAATGGAGACTGACGGCGCCGCTATCACAAGCCGCTTCATTAAGGACCCACGCTTTACATCCTTTTGCATCAGGACGAAGTTCGTATAGCTCGATGCCACTTTCAAGCATTTCTTCGCGCCACCGGGCGTAGGCCGAATGATTGGTCACCAAATCGTTCGATGCCAGCGAGTTGGTAATCGCACGTATCGAAAGCCCCGGCTTCACCACCTCGCGCAAATCGCTGAGCTGCTCATCAGCCAATACAAAATACGCCGATTCCACCAAAATTTCTGTCTCGGCCTGTGAAACCAATCCGTAAAGAGCCTGCGCTGTGAGCTTCGGCGTATCTGTGGGAGCTTCCGGGTCTTTCGGTGGCAGGTCATACACCAGCTTGGCCGGTGCTTGAATCAAGCTGGCAAAGCGCTCCTCCAGCAAAGTGTCTGCAGCCTCATGCCCTTGAGGTGGTATCGCTTTAAATGACTGAGCCTGCGCCGTTTCATTAATCAAGCGTGACCGGGCGCTGACGGCCAGTTCCGGAGGTTGTGGCTGGTAGATATCTTCAAGCGGGTACGACCACTGACTATTCCAATAGGCTTCGAAATTGTCGGTCATATCGCCAACCAAAGGACCCAGTGCCATGACGTCACGGTCCCGAAAATTCAGCTCAGAATGCTCATCAAAATACTCGTCACCGATATTTCGGCCTCCGGCAATGCCGGCATAGCCATCCGCCACAAACGTTTTGTTGTGCATGCGTCGGTTAATGCGGTCGAAATCGAGAATCAATGATAAGAAACGGCCAATACCGCTGCGCGAGCGAGCCGGATTGAAGATGCGAACGCGAATATTAGGATGACCGTTCAGTACGGCAAACAACGATTCCTTACCGGCCACGTTGATGTCGTCCAGCAACAGCCGGACATTAACGCCACGCTCTGCCGCCGCTAACAAACGGCCGGCAAGATAACGCCCGGAGTTGTCGTCATTCCAGATATAGTATTGGGCATCAACAGATTGGCTGGCAGATTCGATAAGTGCCGCACGCACGAGAAACGCATCGCGGCCTGTATTGAGGAGCAGAAACCCTGTATCCGGCTGACTGTCGGATAGATGTTTTTCCGCCTGCTGAGTGAAGAACGAATCAGCCACTGCTTCGTGTGCCAGATTCTGATCATGCTCGAGCGGTTTGAGCGCCGAGGCGCACCCCGTCAACCCCCCTAACAGAAGCCACAAACTCAATGACTTGATAAGCGAAGTCTGCAGCTTGCCGGGCATGACGGACGTTCCTGATTAGCGAAGAATAACCAACGGCTTGGTTGCGGATTTCAGCATGGTCGTGGTGGTGCTACCCACCAGGAACTGCCGAATGCGAGAATGACCGTAGGCGCCCATGACCAGCATGTCGATACCCTGCTCTTTCTGGTAGGCGTGCAAGGTGGGTTCCACATCGCCCTGCCGAATGGCCAGGGTGATCTCCACATCCAACCCAGACAGCTTGGCTTTGGCTTTCTTCAGCTGTTCCCAGTTATCAGCGGTATCGGGACCCACCATCACCAAGTGCAGCGGTATGCCTTTCAAAACCGGGCTTGCCGCCAGCATCTCCACCCCTTTGAACGCGGTTGCGCTTCCGTCAAACGCCAGCATGGCGGTTTTCGGCTCAGAAAACTCATCCGGCACCAGAAGAATCGGGCGCTGCACACTGCGAATCACGGTTTCCAGTTGGCTACCGACATGCAGATTGCTGTCCGAGCTGCTCTCACCGTGCAAACCCATTACGAACAATCGGGTGTCGTGTTCCAGTGCCACCAGAGAGTCGGTCAGGTTACCGTGGCGCTGCCGTTTCACCACCTCAGCCGTGCCCGAGGCGGTAATCCGGCTTTCCGCCTCGTCCAGCATGTGGTGTCCATGCTCAAGTGCCAACTTGGACCGCTTGCGATCGAGTTCCGCCAGCTCGGTCAAAAGCTGCTCACGACTCCCGAGGCCGATATTGCCGGCCAGATCCGGCTCCGACGGATAACGTTCGTCATCCAGAACGTGCAACAGCATCAAGGGTGCTTCCATGTGCCGGCTTGCCCAGGCTGAGTAATCGCACACAGCGTGCACAGCTCTGGAACCATCAATACAGGCTACAACTCTCAACATGTCTGCCTCGCCTTTATCAGAATTCTGTTTGTTATTATGGCATTGCCCATCCGCATTTGCGTTGACACGGGGCACGTCAGTGCCCCATCAGCTGATCTACCGCTTCGGGTTTATCGTGCACTCCGAACCGGTCAACAATCGTTGCACTGGCTTCGTTCAGGCCAATCACCTCGACATCCGCACCCTCTCGGCGGAACTTGATTACGGCCTTATCCAAGGCACCAACTGCAGTGATGTCCCAAAAATGGGCGCGACTGAGGTCAATCACAACATTATCAACCGCTTCTTTGAAGTCAAAGGAAGCCGTGAACTTTTCTGAAGAACTGAAGAACACCTGGCCGGTTACCGTATAACGACGGGTATTGGTTGCTTCGTCCAGCTCGGAAGTCACCGCCATGTAATGCCCCACTTTATTGGCGAAGAACAAGGACGCCAGCAGCACGCCCGCCAAAACACCGAACGCCAGGTTATGGGTAGCAACCACAACCACGACCGTTACCACCATCACGATGTTAGTCGAAAGCGGGTGATTCTTCAGATCCCGAATGGAGGTCCAGCTGAACGTACCAATAGACACCATGATCATCACGGCAACCAGCGCGGCCATCGGAATCTGCACCAGCCACTCATCAAGCACCAACACCATCACCAGCAAAAACACACCCGCTGTCAGCGTCGACAAACGGCCACGGCCGCCCGATTTAATATTGATGACAGACTGACCGATCATGGCACAACCCGCCATACCGCCCAGCAGACCAGAGCCAATATTGGCGATGCCCTGACCTTTACACTCCCGGTTACGGTCACTGGTGGTATCCGTCAGATCATCCACGATGGTTGCGGTCATCATGGATTCCAGCAAACCTACCACCGCCAACCCGGCAGAATACGGCAAAATAATCATCAGTGTTTCGAGGTTGAACGGCACATCAGGCCACAGGAAAATCGGCAGGGTATCCGGCAGTTCACCCATATCGCCGACCGTGCGGATGTCCAGGTTCAGAAGCATGGCCACGGCGGTCATAGAGATAATGCACACCAGAGGAGACGGGATCAGCTTGCCCACCTTGGGTACATAGGGGAACAAATAAATAATACCCAGCCCGGTCGCCGTCATGGCATACACGTGCCAGGTTACGTTGGTCAGTTCAGGCAACTGAGCCATGAAAATCAGAATGGCCAGCGCGTTTACGAAACCGGTCACCACCGAGCGGGACACAAAACGCATCAAACTACCCAGCTTCAGGTAGCCGGCGGCTATCTGAAACACACCGGTCAGAAGCGTGGCAGCCAGCAAATACTGAAGGCCATGTTCTTTTACCAAGGTCACCATCAGCAGTGCCATAGCACCGGTCGCCGCCGAAATCATACCGGGCCGGCCACCCACAAACGCGATAATAACGGCGATGCAGAAAGACGCATAAAGCCCGATCTTGGGATCAACACCCGCAATGATCGAGAACGCGATGGCCTCGGGTATCAGCGCCAGAGCCACCACGATGCCGGACAGCAAATCACCTCGAATGTTCGAGAGCCAATCTTGTTTAAGTGAGTTCACCATGGTTGGGGATATCCAGTTACACAGAGAAAAAAGAAACAGTCACATGCGCAGCTAAAACAGCGCACAGAAAACCCAGGGAAGGCAGATAACTACAGATTTTGGGGCGCGAAGCTTACCAGAAACTGCCCAAAAAAGTAACAAACCCCCACAACCGCGCAGGCCAAAGATGCCCCGCGCTCTGTAATTTCCTAAACTGAAACACAACGGCTCACTATTTACGGAAAAACTGCATGGATGATGTTGCAAGCCAGTTTATTGCCTCGAACCAAACCGCTCTCCACCTGGCCTTATCATTACTGCTTGGAGCCATCGTTGGCCTTGAACGAGGCTGGGGGGCCAGAGAACAAAAGGCCGGGGAACGCATTGCCGGTATCCGAACTTTCTCACTGGTGGGTTTTCTTGGTGGTTTATCAGCGGTTCTGGCCACCGAAATAACCGTTTGGGCCTTCCCCGCACTGCTCTTTTGCGTCGCAGCCATCGGGCTGGTTGCCTATCGGGAGCGTCTGACACACATTCGTAACTTCAGCATCACCGGTTTGATCGGCATGCTTCTGACCTTCTGCTTTGGCGCCGTCGCCGTTGCCATCGACCCGGTGATTGCGACTGCCGCTGCGGTTGTCACCGCCCTGATTCTGGACAACAAACAAGAAATTCATAATTGGGTTAGGAAACTGCAGGCTCATGAACTGGACGCCGCACTGAAGCTATTGCTGATTTCGGTGGTCATGCTGCCCTTGTTGCCCGACGAGCGGATGGGGCCTGGTGGAGTGCTGAATCCCAGAGAAATCTGGTGGATGGTGGTGATGATCGCCTCCATCTCCTTCGTCGGCTATTTTGCCATCCGCGTGGCCGGCACCCAGAAAGGCATATTGTTCACCAGCCTTTTTGCCGGCCTCAGTTCGTCAACCGCGCTAACGCTGCATTTTGCTCGCCAGTCGAAACAAAATCCCGTGCTCAACCCGCAGTTCGCCGCAGGGATTCTGATTGCCTGTGGTACCATGTTCCCCCGCATTCTGGTTTACTGCCTGATCATCAATCCCGCGCTGTTACCTGACCTTGTCATGCCCGTGCTGGTGATGACCGTGTTTTTATACGGCCCCGCGTTTTATATCTGGCGCAGCAACATCCGACATAAATCGGTGAGCCAACCCATCCTGTCCCAGAACCCCTTGGACCTCGCATCCGCAGCGGTATTTGGTGTGTTGCTAACAGCGATCTTGCTGCTCGGTGAGTTTCTTAAAAACACCTTTGGCGATGCCGGCATCTATGCCCTCGCCGCCACCTCTGGCATAGCCGATGTCGATGCCATCACTTTGTCGCTGACTCGTATGTCTAACAACGGCCTGGGTATGGAAGCGGCGGTTCTGGGGATTGTCGTTGCCGCCTCAGTCAACAATCTGGTGAAGTCCGGTATTGCCTGGGCCATTGGCAACCGCCATGTCGGGCTCCTGGTTGCCGTCCCTATGATGCTCTCTCTTGCCGCAGGCTTACTGGCGGCCTGGTTGCAATAGTGTTGTCACGACCGAAACATGCCGATGAATGAAAGCCTGTTCATGAAGTCACGACAAAAAACCCGTATATTTCAGCTATTGATAATGACCTAAAGGAATCCTGAATGCTGTTCGCTATGATCTTTGGTGGCCTGATCGGTTACGCCTTTGGCCGCTTTCCCGGCTTTTTGATTGGCGCTGCCATTGGCGCTTTCCTGTTTCAGCGTCTGAAAAGCAAGCTGGTCGGCGGGCTGCAGCACATTCAGCAGAATTTCATAGAATCGGCATTCTCGGTAATGGGTGCCTTGTGCAAAGCCGACGGAGTGGTCAGCCGCGATGAGATCCAAATGGCTGAAACCATGTTCGTACGGTTCCGGCTCAACGAAGAGCAAAAGGCGATCGCCAAAGCGGCGTTTAACCGCGGTAAGCAGCCGGATTTTGATTTAGACGCCGCGCTTCAGCAGTTTCTTGCGGCTGCGGGCCGGCAGCCGGCCCTGCTTCAGATGTTTCTTCAGATTCAGGTATCCGCGGTCGCGGCCGATGGCCAGGTTCACCCCGCCGAACACGAAATGCTACTGCGCATTGCCAGAGGGCTGGGCCTGCCTGAAAGCCAGGTAGACCAGCTCGAAGCCATGTTGCGCGGCGCTCACGCAGGCCAGGCCGGCAGCAGCACGAATTATTCGACCGGTCAGCAACTGGAGGATGCTTATAAGGTACTCGGCGTTGCACCAGCCGCTTCCGATACCGAAATCAAACGCGCGTACCGCAAATTGATGAGCGAAAACCATCCCGACAAACTGGCAGGCAAAGGCCTGCCCGAGAGCATGCGGGAAATGGCGGAAGAACGCACACGAGAAATCAGCCACGCCTACGACGTCATCAAGGACGCCAGAAAAAAGGCGTCTTAAACACCCCAAAGTCGCCCACGTCCCAACTGTCAAAAACTCCCCTACTGATCGTGACGACATACCTGAAATGATATGTCGTCACGTTTCAAGCTGCGTTATGGTTTAGCTCCAATCGATTGATCCGGAGTATGGAATGGACCACAAACAGCCTGCCTCTTTTCACTGTTTTCAGGATGATGCGCTCGGCTCGTCCGATGCGACAGATCTCGCCGAACGAATTCGCTGCGGCGAAGTATCTGCAGGTGAAGTCGCCGAAGCGGCGATTGCAAGATCCAGGCAGGCTCAGGCAGTACTCAATGGTGTAGCCACCGACAATTACGAGCAAGCACGGGCGCACGCCGAAGTGGCAGGTGCGTCTCAATCTCCGTTCGCGGGCGTTCCGACATTCATCAAAGACAACGTAGACGTAAAAGGTTTACCCAGCGGACACGGCTCCGCAGCTGTGCCGCTCAGCCCCGCCCAAGCCACCAGCCCATTTGTTGAACAGATGCTGGCGCAGGGTTACATATGCCTCGGCAAGAGCACTCTGCCGGAATTCGGATTCAATGCCTCCACCGAGTTTGCCAACAGCGAACCGACCCGAAACCCATGGAACCTGGCCTACTCCAGCGGTGCATCCTCTGGCGGCTCGGCAGCGATGGTCGCGGCAGGAGTGGTGCCAATTGCCCACGCCAACGACGGTGGTGGCTCCATTCGCATTCCCGCCGCCTGTTGCGGCCTGATCGGGCTCAAACCCACTCGAGGTCGGGTTATCCTGAACGAAGCAGCGAAAAGCATGCCCGTGGATATCGTCAGTGACGGCGTAGTGACAAGGTCAGTGCGCGACAGTGCCGCCTTTTACGCCCATGCAGAGCACTACTTCTACAATCGGAAATTACCCAAGATTGGTCATGTGCGGGGCCCGGGTGAGAAACGCCTGCGGATTGGCTTGGTCTTCGACTCCATTAACGGCCACCCGACGGACGCAGATACCCGGGCCACGGTTGAGAAAACGGCCAAACTGCTGGAACAGGCCGGGCATATCGTTGAGCCCATGAGCGTTCCTGTGGCGAAATCCTTCCCGGACGATTTCGCACTTTACTGGGGCATGCTCGCCTTTGGCATGAAACTTAAAGGCCATAAGATCCTTCACCCCGATTTTGATAAACACAAGGTGAACGGCCTGACCCACGGCCTCGATCGCAGAACCCGTAAGAATCTCTGGAAACTTCCTGCTGCCATTTGGCGCCTGAAGCGCTCCTGGCACGATTACGCACGTGAGATGACCGGTTATGACGCGGTATTGACACCGGTACTCGCCCACACCACGCCCCCGCTGGGCCACCTTAGCCCGACGGTGCCTTTCGATACCCTGTTCGAACGGCTGACGCAGTATTCCAATTTCACACCTTTGGCCAATGCCACCGGAGCTCCAGCTATTTCAGTGCCGATGGGATTGACCAACAACAACCTTCCGATATCAGTCCAGTTCATGGCCAAGCACGGCGACGAACGCACACTGCTCGAACTGGCTTACACCCTGGAAGCGGAACACGGGTTTCCCGCCTTGCGTTAAGTCTGTGAAAAGAGAGTCAATACGTCCTGAAAACTCTGTTCCGGCGGTGTTTTCAGGACAACCGGCTCACCCGTGACCGGATGCTGAAAATGCAGCTCCGTGGCAGCCAACAACAGTCGGCCTTGCCCGAACCTTTCGGCAAAGTACCGGTTATGCCGCCCCCGACCGTGATTGGCATCGCCAATAATCGGGTGATTAATGTGCTTCATATGCCGGCGCAGCTGATGCTTCCTTCCGGTTTTCGGGTATAGCTCTATCCAGCTATAGCGGCTGGTGGGGTAGCGCTCGATTTCGACAGGCAATTCGCTGGTTGCCAATCTCCGGTAGTGAGTCAGCGCTTCTCGAACCGGCTGTTCCTGCCCTTTCAATCGCCGATCTTCCGGCTCCTCCTTCAAAGGGTGATCAATCACTCCGGAATCCGGTGTCCAGCCACGCACCACCGCCTGATAGGTTTTCGACACCTCGCCGGCCATCATCGCCTGCCCCATGAGCCTGGCCGTATCCGGGTCACGAGCGAATAGCAGCACGCCCGACGTAGGTCGGTCCAGCCGATGAATCGGATACACATGCTGGCCGCCGTTCAGCTCCCGTGCGTATTGCAAGGCAAACTCGGTTTCGTGCTTGTCGATGGGGCTTCGGTGCACCAACAGCCCGGATGGCTTGTGCACGGCCAGTAGCCACTGGTCAGAATAAATTTCAAAAAGGGGGTTCAGCATTTTCACGAATGGCCGATAATAGGAAGCTATCTACGGCAGGGTTCTCCTGACCGCTCCGTACGACCGAATCATACCGTTCAACCCCCACATGAAACAGGATTACCTCCAATGCAGTGGTACACCAAAAGTATCCTGAACCGAATTCTCACCGTTGTTTCGCTGGCCAACATTCTGATTGCAACCATGGCGGCGATGTATTTCAACAGTTCATTGAAAGTGCAAGAGCATTACGATCACCTGGTTAGCGCCGAAATGGTCCAAGCCATCCAGGCTCAGGACATCCTGAGCGATTTCAAAACACAGGTTCAGGAATGGAAGAACGTATTGATTCGGGGAACGGATCCGGCGCAGCGTGAAAAGTACTGGAATAGGTTTCAGAGTACGGAAGCAAACATTCAGCACCAGCTTGATCAATTGATCCCGACGCTGACGGATGCCAAAGCAAAAGCGCTGATGCAACGATTCCAAGCGTCTCATGAAACCATGGGACGCGCCTATCGCGAAGGCTTCATGCGATTTGAAGCCGCAAATTTCGACCACACCGCAGGAGATCAGGCAGTGGCCGGCATCGACCGGGAGCCGAGCCGGATGATTGAGGGTGCGGTCACGCAAATCCGGGATGTTGCCGTTTCACGCTCGGCTGAGTTGCGCCAAGATGCCACGTCCGACACATGGTTTATGGGCAGTCTGTTGCTTGGCGCTATCATTCTGGGCACCCTCGCCTGCTTGATTGCATTGATTCGCTCGGTGATACGCCCTACTCAGGAGCTCGTTGGCAAGCTATCCAAAATTGGCGCAGGCGATCTGTCCGACCCGGTTACCCTTGAGCGTCGGGACGAACTGGGCAAACTGGCAGATACGGCGCGGGTTCTGCATCGTTTCCTGACCGATACCGGCGAACTGATGAAGCAGAATGCCACCCAATTGGCCGATACCGGCGCAATGATCCGCACCAGTGCCGATGCCGTTTCGAACCAATCAGATCAAGCACACCAGCGTATCGACCAGATCGCCACCGCCATGAACGAAATGTCTGCGACGGCGCAGGACGTCGCTCGCCACGCGGCCTCCGTGGCCGGTCAGGTTGATGAAACCACCAATCAGACCCGTCATGCCGACGATCAGATCAACATTGCCGTCAGCAGCATGAATCGCCTGACGGACCAAATCCAAAGCTCTACCGAAACCGTAGCGCAACTGGCGAAAAGCGGTGAGCAGGTAGGCAATGTTATGCAGGTTATTCGCGAGATTGCAGACCAAACCAACCTGTTGGCATTGAATGCCGCGATTGAGGCGGCACGAGCCGGAGAGGCGGGAAGAGGTTTTGCCGTTGTGGCTGACGAAGTACGCAATTTGGCAGCAAAAACACAGGCGTCTACGGTGGAAATTGACGGCATTATCGCCAATATTCAGTCTGGATCTAAAGATGCCACAGAGTATATGGAGGCCTCCGGGATTGTCGCCAGAGAGAGCAGCGACTCCGTGGATGCCGTCAGGCAAACGCTGGCAGTTATCAATCAGCGCATGCTCAGCGTAAATGACGCGACCACTCAGGTTGCGACAGCTGCTGAAGAGCAAACCAGCGTCAGTGAGGATATCAATCGAAACGTTACGGAAGTGGCCGAGATTTCCGAAAAAATGTCCAAAGCGGCAGAAGACAACCTGCGGGCTGTTCCGGAACTCGAGGCAATGGCCGGCAAAGCCCAGGCCATTGCCCAGCGCTTACAACACTGAGCCCGGCTTTAGCCGGAGCGGCCGGTCAGCAGCCGAAATCGCTGACCGGCGTTCTCCCCCAGCACCAGCAAAGCTGGGGTCAGCAGTAAGGTAAGCAAGGTGGCAAACGCCAAGCCACCGGCGATTGCGCTGGATAACTGAGTCCACCACTGAGTGGACGGCGCCCCCAATCCTAACGACGGCTCCAGCAAGTTCACGTTAACGCCCAGTACCATAGGCATCAGGCCAAGAATCGTGGTGGTGGCGGTCAAAAGCACCGGGCGGAAACGCAAACAGCCGGTTTCGAGTGCCGCCTCGAACGCTTCCATGCCTTCTCGCTTCATCTGATTGTAGGTATCGATCAGAATGATGTTGTTGTTCACCACAATACCCGCCAACGCAATAATACCCATGCCCACCATAACGATGCCGAACGCCTGGCCGTTCAGCAGCAGGCCAAGGAGTACTCCCGCAGTCGAAAGCACAATGGCGGAAAGAATAAGCAACGTCTGGTACATGGAATTGAATTGAGTGAGCAGAATAAGCACCATCATACCAATCGCCACCAAAAACGCGCTCATCAGGAAGCTAGAGGCTTGCTGCTGATCTTCATTTTCGCCACCGAAGCGCAGCGTGACGCCTTCCGGTGGTTCCGGCATTTGTTCTTGCAAGGCCTTGAGCAGCTCGTCCATGCGCCGGCCCGGCGCCACATCAGATTTAATGGTGACGGTACGCTGACCATCCACACGCACGATACTGCCGGTTTTGTCACCCGGCCCCAAAGTCACGAATTCCGACAATGGTACCTGCCCCCGAGGCGTATTAATGGTCTGCCGCTGCAGGTGCTCAAGCTCACGCCAGTTATTCGGTACCCGCACCGCAATATCGACTTCATCCCGAACATCCTCGGGCCGATAAGTAGCCAGAACCATCCCGTTGGTCACCAAACGCACGGCGCTACCGATGCTCAGTACATCGGTCCCAAAACGAGCGGCAGCCTCGCGATTTACCTGCAGGCGCCATTCAATGCCCGGCAAACTGCGATCATCTTCAATATCGATAAAGCCGCCGATACGCTGCATGGTCTGTTCAATTTCATCCACGTAGGCATCAAGCTGCCCGGAATCCAGACTGCTGACCAACAGCTCAACAGGTTTGCCGTCTGCCGGGCCACCTTCCTGTTTTCGGAACTCCAGCTCTATACCGGGGATGCCTGCGGTTCGTGCACGGAAATCTTCCAATATTTCCGTGGCCGGCCGGCGCGTATGCCAATCGGTGAACTGGAACTGCAAAACACCGATAACATCCGGCGCCATGTTGTTGCCGGTGGCCAGCATCGAGCGGGCGTACAGCGCTTTTACTTCTGGCATGTTCTGCAAATGGCGCTCTACTTCACGAACAATGGCATCGCGCTCAAGGACCGAAAGATCGCCCCGGGCACGTACCTGAACCTGTGCCGAATCCGGTTCCACACTCGGAAAGAAATCGACGCCATGGTTGAAGCGGCCATAGGCGGCATAGATCAAAACGATAAGTACCAGGGCCCCGGTCAGGGTGAGTCCGGGGCGCCGAAGAATGTTGCCCAAGGTGCTTCGGTAGGCTTTCATAATGCGCCCTTCGACCGCATCTTCATGAACGCGCCGGCCACCACTGACACCGCCCATAACCGGCAGAAATACAAGCGCCATGGCCAGTGAGGCCACCAGACAAATCAGCACGGTCATCGGCAGAAACTTCATGAATTCACCCACAACCCCCGGCCAAAACAGCAGCGGCACAAACACCGCCAGCGTGGTTGCCGTCGATGCGATCACGGGCCACGCCATTCGTGACGCTGCCTCAACCCAAGCGGTTTTGACCGGTTGGCCATCGGTCAAATTACGGTCCGCCAGTTCCGACACCACAATGGCACCATCCACCAGCATTCCCGCCACCAGAATCAAACTGAACAACACCACGATGTTGAGCGTTAATCCCATACTCCAGATAACCAGAATACCGGTCAGGAACGCCCCCGGAATGGTTAGTCCAACCAACAGAGCCGAACGCGCGCCCATGGCCGCTATCACCACAACAAGCACCAGAACGATCGCCGTCAGCACGTTGTTGAGCAGGTCTGAGAGAATGTCCCGAACCTCCTCCGACTGATCCATGATGTAGCGAATCTCGAGCGCGTCCGGCAACTGGGGTTTCACCTGTTCAACCAGTGAGCGAACTTTTTCGATGGTGGCAATAATGTTCGCACCGGATCGTTTCGACACCTCCAACACCAGGGCCGGTTCGTTGTTGATTCGCGCAAAACCGGTCGGATCTTTAAATGTCCGCTGCAACATGGCGACATCACCGAAGGTGACGACGGTGTCGCCATCTACCTTGATGGGCATCGACATCACATCCTCAATCGACTCGATCACACCAGGCACTTTCAACGACATGCGACCGCTACCGGTATCCAGTGAACCGGCTGCCACCAGGCGATTGTTGCGGCTAACCATAGCGGCGAGTTGATTGAAATCGATGCCGTAGCTTTCAAGCACCTGCGGATCAACCACGATTTCCAACAGGTCTTCCCGGTCGCCGCCAATATCCACTTCCAATACTTCAGGCACGGCTTCTATGGCATCCTGAAAACGCCGAGCAATCGTGATCAACTCACGCTCTGACAGGGGGCCAGACAGGCCAATGGAAAGTACCGGAAACAGCGAGATATTGATTTCATGCACCCGAGGCTCATCGGCTTCTTGCGGCAGCTTGCTGCGGGCGGTGTCCACTTTTTCCCGCACATCCTGCAGCGCTTTATCAGCGTCAAACCCGGCATCAAATTCCAACATGACGGAGGCATGGCCCTCAGAGGCGTTACCCCGCATCTCTTTGATGCCTTCGAGCGAACGTAACTCCTGCTCCATGGGGCGGACAAGCAAACGCTCGGCATCTTCCGGACTGATGCCATCGAGAGTCATGGCGACATAGATCACAGGGATGGCGATATCAGGGCTCGATTCCTTGGGAATCACTTGGTAAGCAATCATTCCACCCATCAGGAGAAACAAGAATGCCAGCAAGGTGGTCCGGCTTCTGTCCATGGCAGCTGCAATAAGGGTTCTCACAATCATCAGCCCCGCTTGTCGGAACGATCAACCGGATTCACTACCTCACCGGCGACCACAAATCCGGCTCCGCGAGTGATCAGTAGTATTTCGTCGGGCAAGCCGGTTACCCAGGCTCCATCGGTGGAAATGCTGAGTAATTTGACCGTTTCGAACACCACCTGATTGTTCGAATCAACATACTTCACGCCGGGGCGCCCATCATCATTGAGGCTGAGATACGCGGGCGAAATGAACATGGCCTTTTGCTCAGGCAACCGCACATTCAGGGTCGCCGTGCCGCCCGCCGCGCGCTTACGCTCCGGGTTTTCGACCACCACTTCTACTGCAAAGCTGCGAGTAGCGGTATCAGCAGCACTGGCAACAAAGCTGACCACGCCAGCCAGGCGGGTGTCATCCAGTAGTATGACTTCAACCGCTTGCCCGGGCTGAACGTCTTTCACCGTTTGTTGAGACACCTGGCCTGTGGCTTTCAGCCGATCAATCTGTACCAGTTCGAGCAAGGGCGTGCCTACTTTCACCAGCGTTCCGGGGTCCACTTCGCGGCGGTTGACCACCCCATCAAACGGCGCCACAGGGTTCAGGTGCTGCAGAGTCAGCTGTGCCGCCGTCAGCTCCGCCCGCGCCGCCGCAAGCTCGCTCTCCAGACTCAATATTTCCTTCTCCGCCACCAGGTTTCGGGCTTTCAGCTTACGGGCCGCAGATAAATCGGCGTTCAGCTTACGTATGCGTGCCTGCCAGCTGGCTACGATAGAATCACGGCCATCGGTGGAGAGCTTCAACAGAGGATCACCTGCTTTTACCTGCTGCCCCAGGTTGGCCTGCAAGCGCTCAACCGTTCCCGCCGTGCGTGCACTGACCATGACCTTCTGCCAAGGTTCGATTTGCCCCTGCAATTTTATCGAGGGCTGGTAGAGCTCCGCTTTCAGGATTTCCACTTCGACCTGAGTAGGCTCTTTCTCCTGCTGTTCGGGCGTTTCCGGCGCATCGTTGCTCGCTACCTTGACCTCTCCGGTCGTCAACCAGAGGATCAAAGCCACAATTACCAGCAGCGATAGCCCCAAAGAACCCCACTTTGCTTTCGTCATACCACTCTCGCCGTTTTCATTGTTTTTGGTTGCCGTGAAAGTTGGATTTATGCAAACAATTTGCAATAAGTAGTTGCAACCGGTTTTAAACGTGCGGTAGATTCTACACATATTGTTCAACTCTATTCAGAGCAAACTGTCGATTTTATGAACTTCACTGCTGTAATCGTCCTAGTCAAGCTAATCCTGGTGGTCGTGGTACCGTCCGGGGGCTTTTGCGTGGACAAGCAGGTGAAATAGCGACAACCTGACACAGACACCAGAAACCCCCGGCACCGAAAGGTCCCGGGGGTTTCTTTTTATGCGGCAAAAGAAAAGGGAAATAACGACCATGAACGGCGCACAGCACATTCTTGACGCGTTTCACCGCCACAGCATCCATACCGTTTTCGGTTATCCGGGCGGCTGCATTATGCCGCTCTACGACGCGCTGGTAGACGATGTTGGCGTGGAGCATGTGCTGTGCCGCCATGAACAGGCCTGCGCCTTGGCCGCCGATGGGTTTGCCCGTGCCAGCGGCGACATTGGCGTTTGCATTGCCACCTCGGGCCCCGGCGCCACCAATCTGATTACCGGCGTTGCCAATGCCTATATGGATTCCATTCCGATGCTGGTCATCAGTGGCCAGGTACCCTCGCCCTTGATTGGCACCGATGCGTTTCAGGAAACCGACATTCTCGGCATGACCCTGGGCATCGTTAAGCACAGTTACCTGGTGGACGATGCAGAAGCTCTGCCGGCCATTATGGAAGAGGCCATCACCCTGGCCCAAAGTGGCCGGCCGGGGCCGGTGTGGATTGATATTCCAAAGAACATTCTGCTCGCCGACGTTGCTACTCCTGTTGCAACGAAAACAAATGCACCCAAAAGCCACTGTCCGGATGTCGCCGAAGCGTTGGCCATGCTGCGATCTGCGAAGCGCCCCCTGCTTTACAGTGGCGGCGGGGTGTCCTTGGCGCAGGCGGAGGACAGCTTCCGTCAATTTGCTCAGGCCTCCGGCATGCCTTCGGTTGTTACCCTGAAGGGCATTGGCAACCCAGGCAAAGGCAATCCTCATAACTTGGGCATGCTGGGTATGCACGGCTCTCGTGCGGCGAACAAAGCGGTGGATGAGTGCGATTTGCTGTTCGTGATCGGCGCTCGTCTGGATGATCGGGCTACCGGCAAGCTGGACGGTTTCGCGCCTAACGCCCGGATGATTCATATCGATGCTGATGCCGCCGAAATCAACAAGCTTCGCCCTGCGGATCTCGCGTTGCGCGGCGATCTGAATCAGATCCTCGAAGCATGCACCAAAGAATTGAATTCAGAACCTCTGTCGATCTCCGACTGGCAGAAGCAATGTAAAACCTGGCACACCACCGGCGGCTTTCAGGCTGCAGACAACGAAGAGTCTCTGGCACCGATTTCAGGCCCGGCGTTTGTTCGCCAGCTTTCAAAAATCGCACCCGACAACGCCGTGATTGCCTGCGACGTTGGTCAGCACCAAATGTGGGTAGCTCAGCATTACGAGTTCGACCATCCGCGCCATCATCTGACCAGCGGTGGTTTAGGCACTATGGGCTTTGGTTTGCCAGCAGCCATCGGTGCGCAGTTTGCTGATCGCAACAGCACCGTGATCAATGTGACCGGTGATGGCTCGTTTATGATGAACGCGCAGGAGCTGGCCACCATCCGCCGGTACAACTTGCCTTTGAAGCTGATCATTCTCGATAACCAGTGTTTGGGCATGGTTCGCCAGCAGCAGGAGCTGTTCTACAGCAACCGTGAGAGTCACATTAATTTGGATGACAACCCGGATTTCGTAGCGATGGCCCGGGCTTTTGATATTCCGGCGCTGCACATTGAGCGCACAGATCAGATTCGCCGCGGTATTGAAGCCATTCTGGCTTATGACGGGCCGATGTTATTGCACGTTGCCATCAGCCGTGAGGAGAACGTTTGGCCGATTGTGAAACCCGGCGGCAGCAACAAAGAGATGATTGATGAAACCCGGCGCACCAGCGCATCTAATAAGGAGCAGGTAGCATGAGTCCGCAAGCAGAGTGTTCTACACCCAGTTATCACTTGAATTGTCGTATGCAGTCGGAGGCGGCGGCGCTTGAGCGGTTGTGTCAGGTGGTTCGGGTGCGTGGGTTTCGGATTTCTCAGATGTCGATGAACTCTGGCAATGAGCATTTGGAGATTGCGTTGACGCTGGAGGGTTCCCGGCCGATTGCTATGCTTCGGGCTCAGTTGGAGAAGTTGCATACGGTTGAGGAGATTTTGGTTCAGCCGCTGAGTGCGGTTCGGTCGGCTTTGGGTTGAGGTTGGGTGTTTTCGCCTCCCTAGCCTGTTGGTTTTGGGGGCGGGTTTGCGGGGTGCGGAGTCATTTTCTTCTGGGAAAAATAACTCGCTTCGCTCAGACATCTTTTTCCCTGTCAGAAAATGACTCCGCCCCCCGCTACCGGCGGACCTTTTGGGGATAGGCCGTGGTGGACGGTTGCACTTGGTTGCTATGTGGTGTTCTCTGGTGTCTACCGTTTTCGATTTCTAACTTATAAGGATGGGGTTCATGGCTACGGATAAACGTCGTCGCTATTCTGCACCGGTGGTAGATGGCATCAATAAGTCTGCCAGCCGGGCTATGTTGCGGGCTGTGGGGTTTGAGGATGCGGATTTTCGGAAGCCTCAGATCGGGATTGCTTCTACCTGGAGCAATCTTACGCCTTGTAATATGCACATTGACGGGCTGGCCCGTGAGGCTGCCAAGGGGGCGGATCAGGCCGGTGGTAAGAGTTTGATTTTTAATACCATCACGGTGTCAGACGGGATCGCCAACGGGACGGAGGGTATGAAGTATTCTCTGGTTTCCCGGGAGGTGATTGCAGATTCCATTGAGACGGTGGCCGGTTGTGAAGGTTTTGACGGGCTGGTGGCCATTGGCGGGTGTGACAAAAACATGCCCGGCTGTTTAATGGGGCTGGCGCGATTGAACCGGCCGTCGGTGTTTGTCTATGGCGGGACGATTCAGCCGGGCGAGAATCACACCGACATTATTTCTGTTTTTGAAGCGGTGGGTGCACACGCTCAGGGCAAGATGGATCTGATTGAGGTGAAGCAGATCGAGGAAACGGCGATTCCCGGGGCCGGGTCCTGTGGCGGTATGTACACCGCGAATACCATGGCCTCGGCAATTGAGGCCATGGGGATGAGTTTGCCAGGCAGCTCGGCCCAAAACGCAGTGTCCAACAACAAACTGGCTGACTGTGAAGCGGCCGGCGAAGCGGTTTTGAAACTGCTGGACGCAGACATCAAACCGTCGGACATCATGACGCGCGAAGCCTTTGAGAACGCCATCACCGTGGTGATTACTTTGGGCGGCTCCACCAATGCCGTGCTGCACTTATTAGGTATGGCGAGTACGGTGGGTGTTGAGTTGTCTTTGGATGACTTTGTCCGGATCGGCAAAAACGTTCCTGTGCTCGCTGATCTGCGCCCGTCAGGCCATTACATGATGTCTGAGCTGGTGGCCATTGGCGGTATTCAGCCGCTCATGAAGATGCTGTTGGATCGCGGTATGCTGCACGGCGATTGCATGACGGTGACGGGGAAAACACTGGCGGAGAACCTGGCAAGCGTCACACCTTACCCCGAAGATCAGCAGATTATCCGGGCCTTCGAGAATCCGGTGAAAGCCGACAGCCATCTGCGCATTTTGTATGGCAACCTGGCACCGGAAGGCTCGGTGGCGAAAATCACCGGTAAAGAAGGCACGCACTTCTCAGGCCGGGCGCGGGTGTTTCATTCCGAAGAGGAAGCCCAAGAACGCATTCTGGATGGCAGCGTCGTTGCCGGGGATGTGCTGGTTATCCGTTACGAAGGCCCCAAAGGCGGCCCGGGTATGCGTGAAATGCTAAGCCCCACTTCGGCCATTATGGGCCGCGGTTTGGGCAGTGATGTGGCGTTGATTACCGATGGTCGCTTTTCAGGTGGTAGCCACGGTTTCGTGGTCGGGCACATCACTCCGGAAGCCGCGGTCGGTGGCCCAATCGCATTGGTGGAGGAAGGCGACACCATCACCATTGATGCGGTAAACAACTCCATTGTTCTGGAGATCCCTGAAGAAGAAATGGAGAAACGGCGCAAGGCCTGGAAGGCGCCAGAGCCCAGAGTCACTCGCGGTGTGTTGGCGAAATACGCCCGGACGGTGAGTTCAGCGTCTACCGGCGCAGTCACTGACCTGCCGTAACCCTGCACGGCTAAATGGCCGGACGTGTCCTGCGTCCGGCCACTCTTCTTTAAATCAGCTCAACCGCTACGGCCGTTCCTTCGCCACCACCAATACACAGTGATGCCACACCACGCTTGAGGCCACGCTGTTTCAGTGCATTGATCAAGGTGATCAGAATGCGGGAACCGGAAGACCCAATCGGATGCCCCAGTGCACAAGCGCCGCCGTGAACGTTGACCTTTTCGGCCGGCAGATTCAGCTCGTTGATCGCCGCCAGCGTAACCACCGCAAAGGCTTCGTTGATTTCAAATAGATCAACGTCGTCTACGCTCCAGCCTGCTTTCGCCAGCACCTTTTCGATAGAACCAATCGGCGCCAAGGTAAATTCAGCGGGCAACCGCGCATGGGTTGCATGGGCGACAATCCGGGCTTGAGGTGTCAGGCCACGTGCCTCGGCTTCAGCCGACGAAGCCAGCACCAACGCAGACGCACCGTCACTGATAGAACTGGAATTCGCTGCCGTTACCGAGCCATCTTTGGCAAACGCAGGCTTCAGATGGGGAATTTTCTCCGGCTTGGCATTACCGGGCTGTTCATCCGTATCCACTTCGGTATCACCGCCGCGGCCAGAGACAGTAACCGACGTAATCTCATCGCGGAACCAGCCATTCTCAATTGCGGCCAACGCTTTCTGCAGTGACCCGATCGCAAACGCGTCCATGTTTTCGCGAGTGATGTTGAACTTATCGGCCGTGCGCTGGGCGAATACGCCCATCAGACCACCTTCATAGGCGTCTTCCAGACCATCCAGGAACATGCTGTCCATCACCTGACCATGCCCCATGCGCATACCTGCGCGGGCTTTGGGCAACAGGTATGGTGCCTGGCTCATGTTCTCCATGCCGCCAGCAATCATGAAGTTGTTGGTGCCGGCTTTGATTTGGTCGTGAGCCATGATCACGGCCTGCATACCTGAGCCGCACATTTTGTTGATGGTGGTGCAGCCCGAGCTATCCGGAATGCCAGAAGCACGAGAAGCCTGGCGCGCAGGAGCCTGCCCCAACCCACCCGGCAGCACGCACCCCATGATCACTTCCTGAATATCGGCCGGCTGCAATCCGGACCGTTCAATGGCCGCCTTGATGGAGATAGCGCCCAGTTCAGGGGAACGTACTGAGCTCAAAGAGCCCATCATGCCGCCCATCGGTGTTCGAGCCGAGCCTGCTATTACGACATCGTTGTTCATGAGTGTTGTTCTCCTTAGTAATGAATAAAATTCGGCTAACAAAACCTGATCAATAGCTCATTCATTGTTCGTCAGGCCCGATTTCCGCTCCCAGACTTCCTGTTGTGCGGGCGGGCTTGCGCGCTGGCCTTTTCATTTTTTTTGAAAAAGAACTCGCTTCGCTCAGACATCATTTTCTGGCAAAAAATGAAAAGACCACCCCGCGCCGACGGGCATTGGCGGGTTCACCGGAAAATTTACTATTCCTGTGCTGCCCGTCGGTAGGGGGGGTGTGGGGTGCTTTTCTGGCAGGGAAAAAGATGTCTGAGCGAAGCGAGTTATTTTTCCCAGAAGAAAAACACCCCATACCCCGCGTACCCGCCCGCACACCTCAAAGGCTAGGAGCCCAAACCCAACCAACAGAACGCCCTCAGCGCCCCAGCACCGAACGGGCAATAATCTCTTTCATTACCTCAGATGTGCCGCCATAAATACGCTGCACCCGCGCATCAATAAAGTTCCGCGAAATCGGATACTCAGTGGTGTAACCGTAACCGCCAAACAGCTGCAAACAGCCGTCTGCCACGCGACACTGCATTTCCGTAGCGCTGTACTTCGCCATGGAAGCAGTAGGCGCATCCAGCTCGCCGGCCTCGTACTGGCGAATGCACTGATCCACGAAGGCCTTGTTGATGCGATAATCGGTTTCCATCCGGGCAATTTCGAAACGGGTGTTCTGAAGCTGGCTCAGCTTCTGGCCGAACAGCTCCCGTTCCTGAGTGTATTGGATGGTCATATCCAACGAACCGCGAGCAGCGGCAACACCCAATGCACCGATTACCAGGCGCTCACGGGGCAATTCACGCATCAGGTAGGCAAACCCCTTGCCTTCCTCACCTAGCAAAGCGGAAGCGGGAATGCGCATATCCGAGAAGAACAGCTCGGACGTGTCGCCCGAATGTTGGCCGATCTTGTCGATGTTCTGGCCACGGCTGAATCCCGGTAACGCGGTATCGACCAGAAACAGGCTAATACCCTTGGCACCGGCGCTGGGATCGGTTTTCGCAGCAACGATCACCATGTCGGCGTGTTGGCCATTGGTGATGAAGGTCTTGGAGCCGTTCAGCACGTACTCGTCGCCCTCTTTGGCCGCACTGGTGCGAATCGCCTGCAAGTCGCTGCCTGCGCCGGGTTCGGTCATGGCGATGGCACCCACAGCTTCACCGGACACCATCTTGGGTAGCCACTGCTGCTTTTGCTCGTCGTTGCCGATGTGAGAAAGGTACGGCGCTACGATGTCGGAATGCACCATCACGTTGGTGGAAAGCGCACCAAAGCCCAACCGAGCCAGCTCTTCGCCGACGACCACGGAATATTGAAAAGGCGCACCGCAACCGCCACAGTCTTCGGGCACATCAACACACAACATGCCGGCTTGGCCCAAGGTGTTCCACAACTCCCGCGGCACAATGCCATTCTTTTCCCAAGCTTCGTAATGCGGCGCAACTTCGGTTTCCAGCGCTTTGATCACCGAGTCCCGGAACAGGTTCAGCTCTTCTTGATCAACAGGGTTCGTCATACTTGTCACCTGTGGTTATTGTTTTATCGCGGCGCCATACGCAAAGCGCAGTCCAACCGAACAACTTCACCGTTCAGCAACGGGTTTCGTACCATTTGATCGACCATCATGCCGAACTCTTCGGGCTTGCCCAGACGTTTCGGGAACGGCAGCGTTGCCGCGAGGCTGTCCTGAACTTCCTGCGGCATGCCCGCCAGCATGGGTGTCATGAACAAGCCCGGTGCAATGGTGTTCACCCGGACACCTTCCCGCGCCAGTTCGCGAGCGGATTGCAGCGTCAACGCCACCACGCCACCTTTGGATGCGCTGTAGGCCGCCTGGCCAATCTGTCCTTCATATGCAGCAACCGACGCGGTATTGATGATCACCCCGCGCTCGCCATCGGCGTTAGGCTCGCGCTGCGCCATATCGGCTGCGGCCAACCGAAGAATGTTGAAGGTGCCGATCAGGTTCACCTGGATTACCCGATTAAAGTTTTCCAGCGGCATCACGCCTTCGCGGCCCAGAATTTTTTCAGCGGGGCCAATACCGGCACAGCTGATCGCAACACCGCAGGGGCCATGGGCTTCACGGGCCGCGTTGACGGCCGCTTCAGCACTATCCGAGGAGGAAACATCGCAGTGCAGAAAGATCCCACCAATCTCGGCAGCCACTTTTTCACCCTGCTCTTTGTTCACATCCAGAATGGCCACTTTGCAGCCCGCCGCTGCCAGTGCGCGAGCCGCGCCCTCACCCAAGCCGGAGGCTCCGCCGGTCACGATTGCCGGAACGTTTTTGAATTCCATAACCTGCTTTCCTGTTTATTTTGTTTAGTCACGTTGCGCCCTGTGCATTGAAACGCTCGGGGCACGCTTGCTTTTAAGTTTACGTTAACGTAAACATTAACCCGAATCCAGCGCCGGAAACAACTCCCGCTTTAGTCCTAACACAACCAATAACGTAAGGAGCTGGAATGACTTTTCTCGCAGAAACAACAATAAACAAAAGAGGTGGAACATGGATGACTCCGTAAACAGCCGGACCAACGGCAGCCAAACCGACGACCATGGAGTGATCGCTGCCTCGCGGCTTTACCGCTTTACCATTCAGCACAAATGCATGTGTTCATGATGCCCATGCTCCTGACCGGCGGTTACACGCGGCTGATCGACACCCCGACACCAGACGCCATTGTGTCCATGCTGATCAACGAGCAGCTGAACGCCTCCTTCGCGCCACCGACCGTCTGGATTGCGTTGCTGCAGTCTCCACTTTTTGACTCAGCAAAACTCCAGCACCTGTACAAGATCTACTACGGCGCATCCATCATGCCGGAGAAAATCGTCCGCGACCTCGCGGAACAATTGCCTAAGGCGGGGCTTTATAATTGCTACGGTCAGAGTGAAATCGCACCATTGGCAACCGTCCTGCTACCTCATGAACACGCAGATCGCCCCACCTCTGCCGGGCGCCCCCTGCAAACCGTCCGGACCCGCATCGTGGATCCGGTAACAGGGCGGGAGTGCCAGCCCGGGGAGCAAGGCGAAATTGTGCATCGATCCCCCCAACTGATGATCGGTTACTGGGATAAACCCGAAGCCACTGCAGAAGCATTTAAAGATGGCTGGTTCCACTCGGGCGACCTCGGCTACCAAGACGACGCCGGCTACCTCTACATCGTCGATCGCATCAAAGATGTGGTGAACACCGGCGGTGTCCTGGTGGCCAGCCGGGACGTTGAGGAAGCCCTTTACCAACACCCGTCTGTGGCGGAAGTAGCAGTTATTGGCGTGCCCGACGAGAAGTGGATCGAAGCCATCTGTGCCATCACGGTGCTTCGGGACGGCGCCCCTCGAGATGCCGACTCACTTCTGGCGCATGCCAAAACCCAACTGGCCGGATTCAAAATCCCCAAACACATACATTTTGTGGACGAGTTACCCAAAAACAGCGCGGGTAAACTGCTTAAGCGCAAATTGAGAGAGCAGTTTCTGAACCCATCCAGCGAAGCCTGAATCACACTTGGCACCCGGCAACGGGTGCCATCTCCTCTCCTCGCCCACCCAAACCAAGTACAATCCAAACCAATCAATGGCTTATCTCTTAAATCCAGCTTTAGCCCGAGAACACACTTTACGTTAACGTAAACTTCAACTAACCTAAGAAAAAATCTCACGAGAATGACCATGAGCGACAAACGAACCTTCAGCATCAGCGAGCTCTCTCAAGAGTTCGACATCACAACCCGGAGCATCCGCTTCTATGAAGACCAAGGCCTGCTGAAGCCTTCGCGGCGCGGCCAGACCCGTATCTTCAGTACCAAAGACAGGGTCCGCTTAAAGCTGATTCTACGCGGCAAACGCATGGGGTTTTCTCTGGGCCAGACCAAAGAGCTGTTTGACCTCTGGGACGAAACCCTCACTGGCAACGAGAAGCAGCTACTGAAAATGCTGGAAATCCTGGCCGATCGGCGAGCACATCTGGAGCAACAAAAAGCCGACCTCGCCATGGCCGAAATGGAAATAGACAACGCGGAAGCCAGGTGCCGAGAGGCGCTTGCAGACGTCAAGAAAAAGAAAGAAGCCCACGATCAGGGCGAACAAGTACTTGAGGATGCTGCCGCCGATAGCGGCAGATAACCGAAACCCAATATCAAAACAAAAAGGTAGCCGACCATGAAATCACAATACTCAGAGCTTAATTTCGGCCTTGGCGAAACCCTCGACATGCTGCGCGAACAGATCAACGGCTTCGCTGCTGCGGAAATTGCTCCACGAGCCGAAGAAATCGACCGCAACAACGAATTCCCCATGGATCTGTGGCGGAAAATGGGCGACATGGGCTTGCTGGGTATTACCGTCAAAGAAGAATACGGCGGGTCCGACATGGGCTACCTGGCGCACGTGATCGCCATGGAAGAAATCAGCCGTGCGTCCGCCTCTGTGGGCTTGTCCTACGGTGCCCACTCCAACTTGTGCGTGAACCAGATTCACCGTAACGGCACCGAAGAACAAAAACAGAAATACCTGCCCAAACTCGTCAGCGGCGAACACGTCGGTGCCCTCGCCATGTCTGAACCCAACGCCGGCTCCGACGTAATCTCAATGAAACTCCACGCCCGGGACGAAGGCAACCACTACGTCCTCAACGGCAACAAAATGTGGATCACCAACGGCCCGGACGCAAGCACCTACGTTATCTACGCCAAAACCGATCCGAAGGGCGGCTCCAAAGGCGTAACCGCCTTCATCGTAGAACGCGACTACCCTGGCTTTAGCCGCCATCAAAAACTCGACAAACTCGGCATGCGTGGTTCCAACACCTGTGAACTGGTGTTCCAGGACTGCAAAGTTCCGAAAGAAAACGTACTCGGCGGTGTCGGCAACGGCGCCAAAGTACTGATGAGCGGCCTCGACTACGAACGCCTCGTGCTATCGGGCGGCCCGCTGGGCATCATGCAAGCGGCCATGGACGTAACCGTGCCTTACATCCGCGAGCGCAAACAGTTCGGCCAGGCCATCGGCGAGTTCGAACTGGTACAGGGCAAAGTGGCCGACATGTACACCTGGATGAACAGCGCAAAATCTTACGTCTACATGGTCGCCATGTCCGCCGACCGCGGTGAAACCACCCGCAAAGACGCCGCCGGCGCCATCCTCTACTCCGCCGAGATGGCCACGAAACTGGCACTGGATTCCATCCAGCTGCTCGGCGGCAACGGCTACATCAACGAATACCCCACTGGCCGACTGCTGCGGGATGCCAAGCTGTACGAAATCGGAGCGGGTACGTCTGAAATCCGCCGCATGCTAATCGGCAGAGAGCTGTTCCTGAACAAGTAAAACCCAAAGACTCCAGCTCCCAATGTACGACAAGGGGCTGGAGGGGCGGCGTTCCGAAAATGTCGTAGGCCATGGATGGCCGAAGAGAAGCGCACACGGACGTGCTTGTAGCGGTTTTCGGAACGCCGCCCCTCCAGCCCTGCGCCCCCAACGCGAGGGACCACGACAAATGACAATTCTCCAAAACAAAATAAATCCAAGATCGGACGAATTCCTGGCCAATCAAGAGGCTATGCAACAAGCTGTCGCCGACCTCCGGAACAAAGTCGATAAAATCCACCAGGGCGGCGGGCCAGATTACCAAAAACGCCACACAGACCGAGGCAAACTCCTGCCCCGCGAGCGCATTAACCGCCTACTGGACGACGGCTCGCCCTTCCTCGAAATCGGCCAGTTCGCCGCCTACAACGTCTACGACGAAGAAGTCCCCGCCGCAGGCGTTGTTGCAGGCATCGGACGCGTATCCGGCACCGAATGCATGATCATCGCCAACGACGCCACCGTCAAAGGCGGCAGCTACTACCCGCTAACCGTCAAAAAACACCTGCGGGCACAAGAAATCGCCATGGAAAACCGCCTGCCCTGCATCTACCTGGTAGATTCCGGCGGCGCCAACCTGCCAAGGCAAGACGAAGTCTTCCCGGACCGCGACCATTTCGGCCGCATCTTCTACAACCAGGCCAGAATGTCCGCCGACGACATTCCCCAGATTGCCGTTGTTATGGGCCTGTGCACCGCAGGCGGCGCCTACGTGCCCGCCATGGCCGACGAATCCATCATCGTACGCAATCAAGGCACCATCTTTCTGGCCGGCCCACCACTGGTGAAAGCTGCCACCGGTGAAGTCGTCAGCGCCGAAGACCTCGGCGGAGCCGACGTCCACTGCAAAATCTCCGGTGTTGCCGACCACTACGCGGAAAACGATGCCCACGCACTGGAAATCGCGCGCCGCTGCGTTGCTAACCTGAACCGCCGCAAGCCTGTGCCGGTTGAGGTGCAAAAGCCCAAAGCACCGCTGTACGACCAAAACGAAATATACGGCATCGTCGGCACCGATTTGCGCAAACAGTTTGACGTACGAGACGTGATCTCCCGCATCGTAGACGGCTCAGAATTCGACGAATTCAAACGCTACTACGGTTCCACCCTAGTCACCGGCTTTGCTCACATACATGGCTACCCTGTAGGCATCATCGCCAACAACGGCATCCTGTTCAGCGAATCCGCTCAAAAAGGCGCCCACTTCGTCGAGCTCTGCTGCCAGCGCAATATTCCGCTGCTGTTCCTGCAAAACATCACCGGCTTTATGGTCGGGCAAAAACACGAAGCCGAAGGCATTGCCAAACACGGCGCCAAAATGGTGATGGCCGTGGCCTGCGCCAACGTACCCAAAATCACCGTCCTGATCGGTGGCAGCTACGGTGCCGGCAACTACGGCATGTGTGGCCGAGCCTACAGCCCGGACTTCCTGTGGATGTGGCCCAACGCCCGTATCTCCGTGATGGGCGGTGAACAGGCCGCTGGTGTACTGGCCCAGGTTCGTAGAGAAGGCATGGAGCGCAAAGGCCAGAGCTGGAGCGCCCAAGAAGAAGCCGAATTCAAAAAGCCGATCACCGAAACCTACGAGCACCAAGGCCACCCCTACTACGCCAGTGCGCGCCTGTGGGATGACGGCGTCATCGACCCGGCCCAGACACGCGAAGTGGTCGCCCTGAGCCTGTCAGCCACCCTCAACCGACCCGCCAAGCCCACGCGCTTTGGCGTGTTCCGCATGTAAAAGGAGCGCCGACATGTCACAACAACACTCAGCGGTTCTGATGCACCAGCGGGATAACGGTATCTCCGAAATCGTGCTCAACCGACCGGACAAACGCAATGCGTTCGACGATGCCATCATTCAACAGCTCATCCACGCTTTTGAATACGTTGACCGCGATCCGGAAACCCAGATTGTCATCCTGCGTTCCGAAGGCAAACACTTCTCCGCCGGCGCGGATTTAGGCTGGATGCGCCGCATGGCCGACAACACCCGTCAGGAAAACCTGGACGACTCCCGGGAACTGGCTCGGCTGATGAACACGCTTAACCACTTGTCCAAGCCGGTGATCGGTCTGGTGCAAGGCGCAGCCTTCGGCGGTGCGGTAGGCCTCGCAGCCTGTTGCGATATTGTGCTGGCCACCCAGTCCGCCAGCTTCTGCCTGAGCGAAGTCAAACTCGGCCTTATCCCCGCCGCCATCAGCCCATACGTAGTGCGGGCGATTGGCGAGCGACATGCACGGCGTTATTTCCTGTCGGCCGAAGTGTTCAGCGCGAGCGAAGCACAACAGTTCGGGCTGGTACACATTGTTTGCGACGACGAACAAGCCCTGCAGACCCGGTGCACCGAACTACTGAAACACATGGCCAATAACGGCCCCGAAGCCATGAAAGCCGCCAAGGACCTGGTCTTTGCCGTTAGCCACAAGCCCATCACCGCAGAATTGATCGACGACACCGCACAGCGCATCGCCGATATCCGCGTGGGTGAAGAAGGTCAGGAAGGGCTCAGCGCCTTCCTGAACAAACGAAAGGCCAGTTGGATTCCGGAGACACAATAATGTTTAACAAGATCCTGATTGCCAACCGGGGCGAAATCGCCTGCCGGATTATCCAAACCGCCCACCGCATGGGCATCCGATGTGTGGCTGTGTATTCCGAAGCGGATGCCCATGCACGGCACGTTGCCATGGCAGACGAAGCCTTTTTGATTGGCCCCGCCGCCAGTTCCGAGAGTTATCTGAAAGCCGACAAGATCATCGAGGTCGCTAAAGAAAGCGGCGCGCAGGCGGTCCATCCGGGCTATGGTTTCTTGTCTGAGAACACCGATTTCGCCGAAGCCTGCGAAGCCAACGGCATTGCCTTCATTGGCCCTCCGTCTTCCGCCATTGCCGCCATGGGCTCCAAGTCAGCTGCCAAGGCGATCATGGAAAAAGCCGGTGTGCCGCTGGTGCCGGGTTATCACGGCAGCGACCAAACCCCGGAGCTGCTGCGAGAAGAAGCCGAAAAGTGCGGCTTCCCGTTGCTGCTGAAAGCCGTCGCGGGTGGTGGCGGTAAAGGCATGCGAGTGGTCGAAAACATGGGTGAGTTTGACGACGCTCTGGCGGCTGCCAAGCGTGAGGCCAAGAACGCCTTCGGCAACCCCGACATGCTGATCGAACGCTACCTGACCCAGCCTCGGCACGTCGAGATTCAGGTGTTCTGCGACCAGCACGGTAACGGCATTTATCTGGCAGAGCGGGATTGCTCCGTACAGCGCCGGCACCAGAAAGTACTGGAAGAAGCCCCGGCCCCAGGCCTGAGCGAAGAAACCCGAAAAGCCATGGGTGACGCTGCCGTGCGGGCCGCCCAAGCTATCAACTATGTGGGTGCGGGCACCGTCGAATTTCTGTACGACGTGGACGGTTCGTTCTTCTTCATGGAAATGAACACCCGCCTGCAGGTAGAGCACCCGGTCACTGAAATGGTCACCGGGCAAGATCTGGTGGAATGGCAGCTAAAAGTAGCCTGGGGCGACGCCCTGCCCTTGGTTCAGGAACAGGTAAAAACCCGCGGCCACGCCATTGAAGCGCGTATCTATGCCGAAGATCCGGATCAGGACTTCCTGCCCGCTACAGGCACGCTTCGCTACCTGAGTACCCCGGCCGAATCCGCTCACGTGCGCGTGGATACCGGCGTAACCGAAGGCGACGAGATCAGCATCCATTACGACCCGATGATCGCCAAGCTGATCGTTTGGGACGAAACCCGGGATCAGGCGGTCAACCGCATGGTCCAGGCGCTGGAGCATTACCGCATTGCCGGTTTGAAAACCAACATCCGGTTTCTGCACGCAACCGTGGACAGCCAGCCTTTCCGTCAGGCTGATCTGACCACCAATTTTATTGCCACACACGAGTCGTTGCTGTTTCCGAAGCCCAAGCTGGATCTGGACAAGGCATTGGTGCTGGCAGCCGGCTTCATTCTGGAACACCGGAAATCCGTCGAACCGGTCACCGCTGACCCCTGGTCGCCGTTTGGCCGCAAGAACAGCTGGCGCATGAACTCAGAGTTCGCCCAACCTCTGTCCCTGCAGGTGGGCAATGACATTCACGAGCTGAAAATTCTGGAGCGGGACGACCGTTATCAGGTACTCGTCGATGATAGCGTCTATCACTTGAACGCCCGTCTGGATGAAGACTACCTGCAAGCAGTCCTCAACGGCCACCGGCTAAGTGTGCATGGCAACCTGCACAACCACGAACTGGTGCTGTTTTACGAGGGTGACACCTTCAAATGCACCGTTTATCAAGAGTCTTACGGCCTTGAAGACGTAGCTGGCGAAGGCAGTCTGGCCGCCCCCATGAACGGCGCCATTGTGGCCGTGCAAGCCAAAGTCGGCGACAAGGTAACCGCGGGGCAAAGCCTGGTGATCATGGAAGCCATGAAAATGGAGCACGCCATTAAAGCACCGGCCGATGGCGTGGTGAGCGACATTTTCTACGCCGAAGGGGATCAGGTTGCCGAGGGTGCGGAGTTGATTGCCATCGACACCGGGGAGGCAGAGTAATGGCCTTCCCGACACAGGTGCGGCTGGTGGAAATGAGCCCCCGGGACGGTCTTCAGAACGAACCCGGCGAGGTGATTGCCACCGCCATCAAAACAGGGTTGATTGACCGCTTGGCCGACTGCGGCTTAACCCACATTGAAGCCGCCAGCTTTGTGTCACCCAAATGGGTGCCGCAAATGGCGGATGCGGCCGACGTTATGGCACTCATCAACCGCAAAAACGGCGTTCGTTACTCGGCCCTCACCCCGAACCTGAAAGGGTTCGAAGGCGCACTGGCTGCAAAGGCCGATGAAGTGGCGGTATTCGGTGCCGCTTCAGAGTCGTTCACCCAAAAGAACATCAACTGCAGCATTGCCGAAAGTCTGGAACGGTTTGCCCCGGTTGTTGAAGAAGCCCGCAAACACGGCATCCCTGTACGCGGCTATGTATCAACGGTTATGGGCTGCCCATACGAAGGCGACATTGCGCCCGAAAAAGTCGCCACCGTGGCCAAAGCACTGTACGACATGGGCTGCCACGAGATTTCATTGGGTGACACCATCGGTGTCGGCACACCGCTGAAAGCCAAACGCATGCTGGAAGCGGTCGCAGCTGTCGTCCCAATGGACAAGCTGGCGGCTCACTTCCACGACACCTACGGACAGGCACTGGCCAATCTTTACGCCGTGCTCGAAGAAGGCGTCAGCGTGATCGATTCTTCGGTTGCAGGGTTAGGCGGCTGCCCCTACGCCAAAGGCGCATCCGGCAACGTCGCTACCGAAGACGTGCTATATCTTCTGAACGGATTGGGCATAGATACCGGCGTTGACCTGAACAAACTGGTTGCCACCGGAGACTGGATCAGCCAGCAACTAAACCGCCATAACGGCTCGAAAGTCGGTCAGGCATTAGGAGGACACTGCCAATGAACCAAAATAACAATGTGGTTGCTCTGGACCTGCCGATCCCCGAGATCAGCGATCTGCCCGAAGATACCAAAAAGTACTTTGAAATCTGCCAGGAAAAGCTGGGCATGGTTCCCAACGTGCTGACCGCCTACAGTCAAAACTTGCCCCAATTAGAAGGTTTCACCCGCCTGTACAACGAATTAATGTTGGGCGAAGGCGAACTCTCCAAGCTGGAGCGGGAAATGGTCGCGGTTGTGGTCTCTTCCGAAAACAAATGCTTTTACTGCTTGGTCGCCCACGGTGCCGCGGTGCGCGTACTCAGCGGTGACCCAACACTCGGCGAGCATCTGGTTATGAACTACCGCAGTGCCAAACTGGACCCGCGGCAGCGAGCGATGCTCGATTTCGCGTCCCATCTCACCCGCTCACCAGCCACAGTTGCTGAGCAGGAAATTCAAGCACTGCGAGATGCCGGTTTCAGCGATCGTGCCATTTGGGACCTTAGCAATCTGGTGGGTTTCTACAACATGTCTAACCGGGTTGCGATCGCCAGCGATATGCAGCCCAACCCTGAATATCACAGCCAGAGCCGCTAGCAAGCACGCAACTTGCCAGCCCTCGACTACAAAAACAATGGAGGCAGTGAGATGAGCATGACTCTTCCAAGTTACACCAGCGGCGTCGCCGAAAAGCCCCTTCTGGGCATGACCATCGGCGACATGCTGGACCGAACCGCCCAACAGTATCCAAACAACGAAGCCTTGGTGTGCCTGCATCAGGACATTCGCTGGACCTATCAAGAATTTGTCGACAAGGTAAACGAAGCCGCCCGCGCCTTCCTTGCCATTGGCGTGCAAAAAGGCGACCGGGTTGGTATCTGGTCACCCAACCGTTATGAGTGGACCGTCACCCAATTCGCCACCGCCAAAGTGGGCGCGATTCTGGTCAACATCAACCCCTCGTACGGGGTGCATGAACTGCAGTATGCCCTGAATCTAGCCGGCATCAGCGTGCTGGTGACCGCGGATAGCTTTAAAACATCCAATTACCGGGAAATGCTGTATCAGCTGGCGCCGGAACTGAAGCAAAGCGAACCCGGCAAACTGAACGCCAAAGACGTGCCGGATCTAAGGGCCGTGATCAACGTTCACGACGACAAACAGACCGGCATGTGGACTTGGCAGGAATTTCTCGGCTTTGCGGGCCAGGCATCGGCAGCAGACCTGGAAAAGCGCCAGAACCAACTTCAGTTCGATGACCCCATCAACATCCAGTTCACCTCCGGCACCACCGGCAATCCCAAAGGTGCCACCCTCACCCACCACAACATTCTGAACAACGGCTACTTCGTGGGTGAAAGCCAGCGCCTGACCGAGAAAGACCGCTTGGTGATCCCGGTGCCTCTGTATCACTGCTTCGGCATGGTCATGGGCAACCTTGGCTGCATCACCCACGGCAGCGCCATGATTTACCCGGGCGAAGGATTCGACCCCAAGACCGTCCTGCAAGCGGTACATCAGGAAAAAGCCACCGCACTCTACGGTGTGCCCACCATGTTCATCGCCGAGCTGGCAGAGCCGGATTTCGACAGCTACGACCTGTCCACGCTGCGCACCGGCATTATGGCCGGGTCCATCTGCCCGGCCGAGGTGATGAAGAAGGTCAACGGCAAAATGAACATGAAAGAAGTTCAGATTGCCTACGGCATGACAGAAACCAGCCCGGTGTCCACGCAGACCAGCTCCCTCGACCCGTTCGAAAAGCAGGTCACGACGGTAGGCCGTACTCAGCCTCACCTGGAAACCAAAATTGTCGATCCGGGCAACGGTCATGTCGTACCGCGGGGCGAAATCGGTGAACTGTGTACCCGCGGCTACAGCGTCATGCTGAAGTACTGGAACAACGAAGAGAAAACCCGCGAGGCCATCGACGAAAACGGCTGGATGCACACCGGCGATTTGGCCACCATGGACGACGAAGGCTACGTTCAGATTGTCGGCCGCATCAAGGACATGGTGATTCGAGGCGGTGAAAACATTTACCCGAAGGAAATCGAAGAGTTCTTCTACACCCATCCTGCCATCGAGGAAGTCCAGGTTACCGGCATTCCCGATGACAAGTACGGTGAAGAGCTGATCGCTTGGGTGAAGTTCCGGCCCGATGCCGAACCGGTCAGTGCCGACGACCTCCAGGCCTTCTGCAAGGGCAAAATCGCGCACTTCAAGATTCCACGCAACTACAAGTTTGTGGATGAATTCCCGATGACGGTCACCGGGAAAATCCAGAAATTCAAAATGCGGGAAGTGTCGATCGAAGAGTTGGGGCTGAAAAAATAGTCCGCCCACTCCCTGATGAAAATCAAAGGCCTCCGGAATGTCCGGGGGCCTTTTTTATTGCAGCTGAAACTCGACCGGCTGCAGCGGCTCGGGTGACGGTTCACCGAGCGCTTCGGCAATGCTGATTTCATGTATCCGGCAAATGGCATCCAATGGCAAGTCGTTCGCGTGGCGGCCAAACGGAAACTCCAACTGCTCTGACAGGCGGTCCAACCCAAAGAACGTATACGCCACAATCGCGGTGAACACCGGCGTAAACCAACCGGCAACTCCCACCAAGCCAAACGGCAGCATGTAGCAATACACGTAAGCCGTGCGGTGAGCCAACAAGGTATAGGCGAACGGTAAAGGCGTATGAGCAATCCGTTCCGAAGCCGCCTGAATACCCGCCAACTCATGCAGGTGCCGGTCTATGGCCGCAGCGCCGATCGAATCCAGATCTCCCGCTTGCAGCGCCTCCGCCACAACCTCTCCCGCCTTCTGCAGCATGAAAGCCGCTGGATTCTGCGTACGCAATGCCGCGTCTACTAATTCCTTTGACAGTGACGAGGGTAATTCCAAACGAACGTCTTCACTTCGCAGTTGCCCTCGCAGTAAATGCGTGTGCGCCAGGCTTCGCATCAGCAGTTCTCTGCGCCTTTCCGGGTTCAGGTAAATACCGCCGACCCTCGCCAGACTACGAATCTCGTAAACCATATGCCCCCAATGCTTACGGGCTTCCCACCAACGGTCGTACGTTGCAGTGTTGCGCACACTTAAAAAGATAGACAGCGCGATGCCCATGATGGTGAACGGCAGAAGGCTGTAGTCCACAATGCCATCCAGATAATGATGACGAGACACCCAGGTAACCCCGGCCGCAAACAGCCCTGCCAGCAGAATGTGAGGAAGGATATGAGGTACCACTGAGCCCTTCCACGCCAGCATTAATCGGAGGGCGCCCGGGCGATTACGTACAATCATTCAGCAAGTCTCCAATACGGGCCGAGACCCTATCGATAAGGCCAGAATTACACCACATCGCCGACGACAGCAGCAAAGCCTTTCACAAGTATGGGCAACGACTATCCCCTCACGACAGGCTTCGCGCTATGATGATTCCTCCCATCGTTTAGAAGGACTCCACATGCACGCACCGTTCTGGCTGACCACCGCCCTGCTGTCTCCGATATTGCTGTATCAAGGCAAACGAGCCCAGCGAGTCACCCCCAGGTTGCCAGAAGCAAGCGGAGCAAAGAGCGGCCAGTATGGCGAAGGGACGCCCGAGTTTCGCTTGCTGGTAATTGGTGAATCAACGGCTGCCGGAGTTGGGGTTGCCACCCACAGCGATGGCCTTGCCAGCCAGTTGGCCCTCCGGCTTAACCAGCGCACAGGCAAAACGATTGGCTGGCAAACCTTCGGCGTGAACGGTATTCGCCTCGGCAATCTTCTGCAAACCCTTGCCTCAGAAAACCTGCCACCCGCGGATTCGATCGTGTTGAGTATGGGCGTTAACGATACCACCGGCTTCACCACTCGAGCGCAATTCCGGCAGCATCTAAAAACATTACGCAGCGCAATCGCGCCACTCTCTCAGGCACCGATCACGTTGCTCAGCGTGCCACCCATGGAGAAATTCAGCACGCTGCCGTCACCGCTTCGACACGTTATGGGCTGGAGAGCACGACAGCTAGACAGAATTTACCAAGAACTTGCCCTACAAACGCCCGCCGATTTCCGCTACCTGAACTACCCGACCGTCGAAGATCCTTCCCTGCTTGCCAGCGATGGTTACCATCCCAGCCAACGGGGTTATCAGTTCATTGCAGAGGCTCTCGCGACGCGCGACTGGGGCGTTTAGCCCCGCTTTTAAGATCAGCGATTCCGATATTGGCCTTTGGTCGACGATACGCTCTCCTTGTTGCTTGCTAACATAGGCAAGTTAAAAAAATAACAATGGAGAACAGTATGTTAGAGCGCGCATCAAAACCCATGGTAAGTCTGGTGGAGAGGTATCTTCCAGACCCTTACCTGTTCGTGATTATCCTCACCCTGCTCACGTTTGTGTCGGCCATCCTCTTCGAAGGCCATGGCCCCATGGCGGTTGTCGAAATGTGGGGCAACAGCTTCTGGAACCTGCTGACGTTTTCCATGCAGATGCTGCTGGTACTGGTCACTGGCTTCATGATGGCCAGTACGCCTCTGGTTCGCGGAATTCTGAATCGCATTGCCAGTCTGGCAAAAACCCCGGGGCAAGCCATCGTTCTGGTGACCTTTGTTGCTTTGGTGGCAAGCTGGATTAACTGGGGTTTTGGCCTAGTGGTCGGCGCACTGTTCGCGAAGGCTCTGGCCCGCCAGATCCGGGTTCACTACCCGCTGCTGGTTGCCAGTGCTTACTCCGGCTTCATCGTGTGGCACGGTGGCCTGGCCGGCTCGATCCCTCTGACCATCGCCACTGATGGCCATTTCAGCGCAAGCGCGATCGGCATCATTGATACCAGCGAAACCATCTTCGCGTTCTTCAACTTGGCCATCGTTGTTGCGCTGTTCATCGTGGTACCGCTGGTGAATCGCCTGATGCTGCCGGCAGAGAGCGACAGCATTTATGTGGACCCCAAACTGCTGGATGACGAGCCCGATACGGCGGTGGTCATTAACCGCCCCGCCGACCATCTGGAGAACAGCCGGATACTGGCGTGGTTAATCGGCTTCAGCGGCCTGGCCTTCATCTTTCAGTATTTTCTGGATAACGGCGGCCTGAACCTGAACATCGTGAACTTCATGTTCCTGTTCATTGCGATCATCCTGCACCAAACGCCAAAGCGCTTGCTGGCTAGCCTGAATGAAGGTGTTAAAGGTGGAGCCGGTATTGTTATCCAGTTCCCCTTCTATGCCGGCATCATGGGTGTGATGACCGCATCCGGCCTGGCGGCCAGCATTTCTGCAGGCTTTGTTTCCTTCGCAACGGCAGAGAGCCTGCCGTTCTGGAGCTTTATCAGTGCGGGGCTGGTGAACATCTTCGTACCATCCGGTGGTGGCCAGTGGGCCGTGCAAGCGCCGGTGATGTTGCCAGTTGCTCAGGAACTCGGCGTGGAGATTCCCAGAGTCGCCATGGCCGTAGCCTGGGGTGATGCCTGGACCAACCTGCTGCAACCCTTCTGGGCGCTGCCGGTTCTGGCCATTGCCGGGCTAAAAGCCAAAGACATCATGGGCTACTGCCTGATGCTGTTGATCATTACCGGGGTCATCATCAGTGCCGGTCTGACTTGGCTCTGATAGGCCTTGCGTAGACAAAAACCGGGAGCCGTGGCTCCCGGTTTTTGTTGGTTCAACGTTTCTCGGGCTTTATCCCCGGCTCCAGAACCCAGCAACGGTCATTGTGCTTATACCCGATAGGTCCGTAGTAAGAATTCGCCGCGGGTGCTGTTATGCAGACTTTGCCACCAACATCTCAGTGGCGCCTTTTTGAAAACGATAGCTGACAGGCTGCAACGAAACAGCAACTCCATCTACAGATAATGCCGAGATAACGGAATCCAGGTGCTTTGAGGCTTTTCCGTCCAGCGAGGCAACAGGAAAGACGCGAACCTCCGAGGCAACTCTGCACAACTCCCGCATTGATGCGAGGTGGGTTTCCGCGTCCACATGGTCACTGTAGAGAAAAAGAAAGTGAGAGCAGAGTGCCAGATCAAACTCCGCGTCCGCGAATGGCAGCGTAGGCAAGGACGCTGATACGTAACGCCCTTGTCGGTAACCATCATCAAAATCAGACAGGAACCTCGACATAGCGTTCATCCGAACTTGGCCAAGCTGCTCAACGCTATCGAGCTCGTCCCAAATATATCCGTCTTCGGCTTGTTGCATCTTGGCCATGATTTCCGGGTACACTTGGTCGATTCGGCGACGCACTTCCTCAACTTTGAATTGATAGACCGGGTCACATGAGATGACTTCGCAGCCTTGCGCTGTCGCCTCAGCATTGAAGCTGGCCGGGCCATCGCCGCAACCTAGAATTCTCGTGTTCAAGTCATCATTCGATAGCTCAAACATCGCCCTATATTCCTTTAGCGATCGCCCCCACGGCACAACATTAGCTAACTCCAAAATGACCCTCCTTAGTCTGCGTTGCCTCAGTCGGCTTTACTCTATTGTTAAGTTCAACCGACATGAAATCCATTCACTACCCTACTTGTTCAACTGAATCAAAATGGGCCGATCTGGCGGTGGCAGTGTGGGCAACATGGCCTCCACGTCGATCTTGTGGTTCGCGAAGAAAGCTTCAGCAGCTTCAATCAGAGCCGCTTCGGTTTTCAGGATACCAAGATAGACCGGCCATTCAGCGTCTACCAAGTCCGTGGTGTAGAGTGTTTCATCGAAATTTCCCTGCAGCGCCAGAAACCGGAACTCCATTTCATTCATCACAACGTAATCACAACGTTTGAGCAGAAACATGCGAAGCATATGCTGGACATTGTTTGCGTTAAGGCGCACCAGGTCGGTACCGATCCTTCGGTCTAGTTGGTCACTGTAGACAAACCATTTCCGCAGACAAATGCGCCCCTGAAGATCATCGAATGAATTTGGCTGCAGGCCGGGTTGCGCGTACACACGGTCACGCCAGGTTAACACTGGCCCAACGGCGTGCATTCGTTCGGGCGCTGGCATCCATCGTGGGTTAGCGAAAACAGCATTGGCAAGCCCTTGTTCCAAGGCCCAGGCTTGGCGTTTACGGGCCATCACACGAAATTCGGCCGAAATGCCCGTCTTCGAGGCAAATTCGTTCATCGCCTCAACAAAAATGCCTTTGTTTAGATCTTTACCATAGTAAAACGGCAGAAAACCATCGTCTGCGCCCATAATCCGTAGCGATTGGGACGCTGCTGAAAGGGTCCACAAAGCTAAAATGATCATCAAGCCTATTCTCATTGGCCCCCCGTCAATGATGCAGCGCAGGCACGTTCACCAACAGCCACTGGTTATAGGATGGTAGCTCAATCTGGCAGTCACCCCTATTGGTCCACTATTATCTCGAAGCCGCCGTAAATCAACCGGCTTCCATCAAATGGCATGGGGTTATCCTGCATTCTCGGGTCTTCTTGAAGTGCTTTCATGCCAGCGTCCCTAACTTGTCTTGAGGGCCAGGTTACCCATGAAAAAACCACGGTTTCGTCCTCACGGCATTGGACTGCTTTGGGAAACGAAGTCTGCTCTCCTGGCGGTATGTCATCACCCCAACATTCGACCAAACGAATTGCGCCATGTTCTTTAAATAGCTGCGCTGCTTCGGTTGCGTGGCGGATGTATTCATCTTTATTTTTCGTGGGCACTGCGGCAACGAATCCTTCTACATACTCCATTGTTGTTCTCCTTTTTTCCTCATACCAACAAGCTAAGCGGCCGCCCGACAGGGGCATCCGGTGGAGCACCAGCTGGCCAGAACGCACTACAACAATATGTTATGCCGTGCCCAGTCGTCGCACGACATTCGATACACCCGCACAGGTCGGGCATGGAACTCTCGAATCGTATAATCTTCGAACCCGACCTTCTCCGTGACCCTGACCGAAGCTGTATGCTCCGGCTCGATAATAACAATTACCGACTCGCAGTGTTTTTGGTCGAAAGCATACTGGAGAACACCTTTTACAGCTTCTGTTGCATACCCCTGATGCCAGAACCTGCGCGCCAGACGATAACCTAGGTTGATCTCCTCAACATCGCCAACCAACTCCGGCCCAACGCCACAGAAGCCGATAAAACTCCCTGATTCTTTCTCACACAATGCCCATGGCCCTATTCCATGAGAGGCGTAACACTCAAGGCACCAATCAACGAATTTTCGGGTAGCTTCTTCGTCACAAACTCCGCGGACGGAGAACTTCATGACTTCTGGATCACTGAGCATTGCGGTGAGCGCCGGAACGTCTTGATGGGACAGCTTCCTTGCAATCAACCTCTCTGTTTCAAACAATGGCACTCATCTCTCCCTGTGCATAACAGCTAATTATACGAACGCGCTCGTAGTTCACTCATTCGTAAAACTCCATTCACGCTGGCATCGGAAAGGTCAGATCTATCAATGAAATTCATAACCTTACCAAAACTCTCCGAGGCAGCACTCGGAGTTAACGCCCCCTTTCAAGCCACTAACGCCCCTAAACCCGGGCGTATAACTCCCGTGGCCGTGATTTAATTTTTTAAACTTATCAGAAGGTTAGCAATGCTTTCTGCGAGGTTGACGGGGTTTTGCGAACGCGTTCATATAATTCCGTGAATTGGGCAGGTGTCGATCGTTGCACAGAGGGGGATTGCGGGGTGGCTCTGCCCCAACGGCACACCATTGCGTGCCGGAGAGGTCAGAACAGCTTCATTTAGCCAAGATTTTTCTTCATGAACTTCTGAATCTCACCCACGATACCGCTTCGGAAAGCCAGTACGGTGAGCACGAAGATGCCGCCAAGAATCGGGTCTACCCAATCCCGAAGCGGCCCCTGGGCCAACTGATATTCGACGTTGACCACGAAGGTAGCGCCAACAACGGGGCCAAGCAGTGTGCCCATGCCGCCAACCAGCGTCATCAGGATGACTTCACCCGACATGTGCCAGTGAGCGTCGTTCAGGGAGGCAAGCTGGAACACCACAGACTTCATGGAACCGGCCAGTCCGGCCAGTGCCGCCGAGATCACGAAGGCGAGGATTTTATAGCGATCCACGTTGTAGCCGAGCGATACCGCGCGCGGCTCGTTTTGTTTGATCGCCTTCAGCACCTGACCGTAAGGGCTACTGACAATGCGCTGCACCAAAAGATAACAGCCAATGAAGACCGCCAGCACGAAGTAATACATGTTCAGGTTGTCTTCCAGATCGAGCACCCCGAGTAGTTTGCCTCGCGGAATACCGTGCATGCCGTCTTCACCTCCGGTGAAATCCGACTGTACGTAGAAGAAGAACACGAGTTGCGCCAACGCCAGCGTGACCATCGCAAAGTAGATGCCCTGCCGGCGAATGGACAGCAACGCGAACGCCGTACCCATCACCGTTGCCGCTAAGGTACCGGCGATGATCCCCACCTCGGTCGTCAGCCCGGAATAATGGCTTAACAGATAACCGGTGGTGTATCCGCCGGTCGCCAGGAATGCAGCATGGCCAAACGACAACAAGCCGGTGAACCCGAACAACAAGTTGAAGGCCACTGCGAACAGCGCGAAGCACAGGATTTTCATCAAAAACACGGGGTAAAAAGCGAAAGGCGCTGCCAGCAACAGCAACAGCAAGACGCCGTTCACCATCATCTTCTTGCGGTCCTGGGCTTTTTGTTGCTCAACAATGACCTTGTGGATGTCGGCAGAGTTAACAGAGTTATTCACGGCTATGCCTCCTTACCGAACAGGCCGTTGGGGCGGAACATCAGTACAACAACCATCACAAGGAAGATGACAGCCGAGGACGCAGGCGGATAGAAGGTTTTGGTTAAGCCTTCAATAACCCCCATCAGGATACCCGTGATGATGGCGCCGCCAATGGACCCCATGCCACCGATAACCACCACCGCAAACACCACAATGAGTGTATTGGAGCCCATCACCGGCGTTACTGAGTATATAGGCGCTGCAAGCACACCCGCGAAGGCGGCCAGCATCACACCAAATCCGTAGGTCAGACTGACCAGAAGCGGTACGTTGATACCAAAGCCCTGCATGAGCTGAGAGTCTTCTGTGCCGGCTCGCAGATAGGCACCAAGTTTGGTTTTCTCGATGACGAACCAGGTTCCGAAGCACACCAGCAAGGCCACTACGATTACCCACGCTCGATAGTAGGGCAAAAACATGAAGCCGAGATTGATGCCTCCTTTAAACAAGTCTGGCATGGAATACCGCAAGCCCGATACGCCGTAGATGTTGGTTAACACGCCCTGAATAATCAGCGCGACACCGAATGTCAGGAGCAGACTGTAGATATGATCCTGACCGGCGATGCGCCGAAGCAAAAAATATTCGATGAGTATGCCGAAGGCACCCACCAGCAACGGGGCAACGAAGAGTGCTACCCAGTAGTTGACTCCCATCAGATCGAATAGAACGACGGTCACCAAAGCACCAAGCATGTACATGGCACCGTGGGCAAAGTTAATAATCTTCAAAAGGCCAAAAATGACTGCGAGGCCAAGGCTCAACAGGGCGTAAAAAGCGCCGTTGATAACGCCGATCAATAGCTGGCCGGAAAGCACAGCAAGGGGGACGCCGAAAATCATGGTCATATTGCTTACTCCACAAGCAGTGCAGGCGTTGTTGTTATTCTGTCAATCAACCGATCGCTGTCCGGCGAAGCCTGCAATGAGGCTGGCCGGACACCGTTTGGCGACTTACATATTCACCAGTTTGCACTTGCTCTCCGACAGCGGGCGGTATGCTTCATCAGCCGGAATGGTTCTCAGGATTTTGTACAGATCCCATTCGGACTTGGATTCCGCCGGCGTTTTTACTTCCGCAAGATACATATCGTGCACCATGCGGCCATCGACACGGATCTTGCCGTTCTTGGCAAACATGTCATTAATCGGCATATCCATCATCTGCTTGCGCACGGTCTGCGCATCGTCAGAACCCGCTGCCGCCACCGAATTCAGGTAATGCAGAGTACTGGAATAGATACCGGCGTGAACCATGGTCGGGCGTACACCGGTTTCTTCCATGAAGCGATCAGACCATTCACGGGTTTCAGTGTTCATGTCCCAGTACCAACCCGTTGTCAGCTGGATACCCTGTGCCGTTTCAGCGCCCAGTGCGTGAACGTCGGTCAGGAACAGCAACAGTGCAGCGAGGGTTTGGCCAGACTGAGTCAACCCGAATTCACTGGCGGTGGTGATGGCGTTGGTGGTGTCAGAACCGGCGTTCGCCAAGCCCACCACATCTGCACCTGAAGCCTGTGCCTGCAGAATAAAGGATGAGAAATCCTGGGTCGGGAACGGGTGGCGCACCGCTCCGATTACCTCACCGCCGTTTGCCTCAACGACCTGCCGGACGTCACTCTCCAACGCATGGCCAAAGGCGTAGTCAGCGGTCAGCATGTACCAGGTCTTGCCGCCTTCTTTGACCACGGCACTGGCGGTACCGTTGGCCAGCGGATAGGTGTCGTAAACGTAGTGAATGTGGTTGGGCGTGCAGTGCTCGTTAGTGATGCTTGAGGCCGCCGAGCCGGAAATAATTCCTAGCCGATCGTTCTCTTCCAGAATCTTACTGACGGCAATTGATACCGAGGATGCCACCATACCGGCAACCAGATCGACATCTTCATTCTCAACCCAGCGTCTAACCGTGCTTGAAGAGGTGTCCGGACTGTTGCGGTCGTCGGCGCTCACCACTTCAATCTTGGCACCGTTCACCTTGCCGCCGAAATCTTTGATGGCCATTTCCAGTGCTTTCAAGCCATTCGGGCCAGCCAGATCGCGGTAGGTGCCAGACATATCAGCCAGATAGCCGATCTTTACCGTGTTGTTCGAGATGTCTGCCTGGGCGCCGCCCACCATCAAAGCTGATGCAACGGCTGAAGCAAGAAGCTTTTTCATCATTGTCATTGTTATATCTCCGATACTGTCTTGCATTGGTTCGTTTTGTTGTTGCTTTTGTTGCTCTCGATCTTTCCGGGTTCAGACCCCCAGATAGCCATCCAGCACCGACTGCTTGGCAGCAAGTTCGTTGGCGTGAATTTCTTCTACAATTTGGCCATGCTCCATCACGTAATGCCGGTCGGCCAGCGGCGCTGCAAAATGGAAGTTTTGCTCGACCAGAACGATGGTCAGGCCTTTATTTTTAAGCGCGATTAACACTTCACCGAGTTTTTCGACGATGACGGGTGCAAGCCCTTCAGTGATTTCGTCCAGCAACAGCATGTTGGCCCCCGTGCGCAGAATTCGCGCCATAGCCAGCATTTGCTGCTCACCTCCCGATAGTTTGGTACCTTGACTGAACCGGCGCTCGTAAAGATTCGGGAACATGCTGTAAATTTCTTCCAGGCTTAGCCCGCCACTCCTAACAACCGGCGGCAGCGTCAGGTTCTCCTGCACGCTGAGCGACGCGAAGATGCCCCTGTGTTCAGGACAATACCCCACGCCCAACCGGGCAATGTGGTGAGGTGCGCACCGCATGGTGTCTTCGCCGTTGATCGAAATAGTGCCGGTACGCCGTCCCACCATGTTCATGATGGCCTTCAGGGTAGTACTTCGCCCTGCACCATTGCGGCCAAGCAAGGTCACCAGCTCGCCTCGATTCACCACCATGTCGATGCCGTGCAGAATGTGCGATTCGCCGTAAAAAGCGTGCAGCCCTGAAAGGCGCAGTTGTTCATAATCGCGACTCATTGGGCAGCCTCCAGATTGTCATCTTCGGCGTCAGCAACGCCGCGCTCACCACTGCCATCGCTGCCCATATACACTTCTCTGACCTTCGGGTCGGCGGAAACGGTCTGATAATCGCCTTCCGTCAGAACAGCACCTTGGGCAAGCACGGTGATCCGATCACACAATTTGCTCACCACGCTGAGGTTATGTTCCACCATCAACACGGTGCGGCCTTGGGCGGCCTTACGAACGAGCTCGACAACTCTGTCCACATCCTCGGAGCCCATGCCTTGCGTAGGTTCATCCAACAGCAGCAATTCCGGCTCCATTGCCAGAGTGGTTGCCAGTTCCAGCGCCCGCTTTCGGCCATAGGCCAACTCTACGGTCGTGGTATTGGCGTATTCCGCCAGACCAACCGATTCCAGCAATTCCATACTGCGTTCATTGAGCTTGTTCAGAGAATTGCCGCTTTTCCAAAAGCTGAAGGACGTACCTTCGGCGGTTTGCAGCGCAACCCGAATATTCTCAAGTGCCGTCATGTGCGGAAATACAGCAGAAATCTGGAAGGAACGGATGATGCCCTTCCGGGCAATGGCGGGCGATTTCAACGACGTAATGTCTTCACCCTTGTAAAGAATCTGACCGCGGGTGGGGATCAGGAATTTGGTGAGCAAGTTGAACACCGTGGTCTTCCCGGCCCCGTTAGGTCCGATAAGAGCATGGATGTCTCCCTGGCGGATCTTCAGATTGACGTCATTAACGGCAATGAAGCCCTTGAATTCCTTGATCAGGTTGCGGGTCTCGAGAACGTACGGTTCACTCATGAGCCACTCGACCTTTTTATTGTTGTCTTTATGAACTAACCACAGGTTAGATTTACGTGCACGTAAACGTCAAGAACTAATTTTGGTTTCTATTTGGCGGAATCGAATAGGTAAGGGTGGAGTGGGCCACCGGCTCCTTCAGTCCCTCTGAATAGATAAAAACATCACCAACCGCCATGGTTCGGCCAACCTTGAGCAATGACGCTCTCGCCCGAATGGGCACATGGGCGACCGGTTTTCGCAGGAAGTTAATATTAAGATTAGTCGTTACCGCCAAAGGCACCAGTCCAATTTGGCCTAGCAACGCGGCATACATTGCCACATCAGCTAAGGCCATCATGGCGGGCCCGGAAACCGTCCCTCCCGGGCGCAGATGATCCTCATCCACCTCCAGCACCATCTCCGCCCAACCATCACCAAGATCCGCCAAGGTGCCGTAAGCGGCACCCTGGGGAAAGTGGTCCACGAGGAAGGCGTTCAGCTCCTCGAAGCTAACCTTCATGCCGAAACCTCTTCCTCTGCCCGATTTCGCAGCATAAAGCGCTGAATCTTGCCGCTGGGCGTTTTGGGCAACTCATCCACGAATTCAATTTCCCGAGGGAAGGCGTGGGTCGACAAGCGTCTGCGTACCAGCTCCTGAAGCTCATCCTTCAGACTTTGCTCTTCAACGGGCTCCTGCCCCGCTTTGATCACCACATACGCTTTGATGATGGAGCCGCGCTTTTCATCCGGTTTCGCAACCACCCCAGACTCGGCCACGGCGGCATGTTCTAACAGAGTGCTTTCCACATCTGCCGGGCCAACCCGGTAACCTGCGGTGGTGATGATGTCGTCGTCCCGGCCGCTGAAGGAGAAACTGCCATCGCCATGGCACGCCACCATGTCGCCAGTCAGATAGTAGCCGTTTGCGAACGGATCTTTTTCGCCCCAGGTATAACCGTCGAAATGGAACAATGGCGAAGATTTGGTGTCGACCGCCAGCTGCCCGACCTCTCCTGCTGGCACTTCTTCGTATTTGGTGTTCAGCGCAACCACACGATGACCCGGGGAGGCATACCCCATGGCACCGTCTCGCATCGGGTGCTCCATCGCGTGGAAATTACAGCAAGTCATACCGGTTTCGGTCTGACCGTAATGGTCTTTCACCGGGCAGCCAAAACGGCGGTCTATCCAGTTCACTACCTCGGGGTTCAGCGGCTCACCGGCGCTGCTGCACACCCGCAAACCGAGCGTTTCCCCTTCCGGCAGCACTTGGTCGTTGGCTTTCAGCAAACGGTATGCGGTTGGAGCAGCCGCCAGGTTGGTGATCCCGTACTTGCGGATCATGTCGTAGGTGGATTCCGGCGTGAACGCATTGGGGTTGAAGTGGGTGGCGTGGCCCATCAACAGCGGACCGGTCACGGCATAGTAAAGACCATAGGCCCAGCCGGGGTCAGCCACGTTCCAGAACACGTCGTCTTCACGCAAATCAATGGCGTACTTCATGTAAACGTAGAAGGCCAGCAGGGCTTTGGCAGGCACAGCAACGCCCTTGGCCTTACCTACGGTTCCAGAGGTAAACATCTGCAAGAAGGGATCGTTTCCGGTGATCATCACCGGTTCGAATTGATCGGACTGAGCGCTCAGCACTTGTTCGAAATCGGGCACATCGTCGCCGGTTGCCGCTGCGTTGCGGCACAGCACGGGCGGGCAGCCTTTCACATCGCCCAGCTTGGGGTAGTTATCCGGGTCGGTGACCACCAGACGGGTACCGGCTCTTTCCAGCCGATATTCAATTGCACCAGAGCCAAAGGCGGTAAACAGCGGTTGATACACGGCACCCAAACGTAAAGTACCGGCAATGACGATCAACAACTCGGGGCCGCGTGGCAACAAGCCCGCGACGCGGTCGCCTTTGCTGACACCGAGAGACTGAAGATAGTTTGCGAAACGCGCGGAAGCCGCCTTAAGCTCGGCGAACGTGAGCGCTCCATCGCCGCCATCGGTTTTCTCGTAGTAGAGCGCAACCTTTTTCGGGTCGGTGGCCCACTTGTCACAAATTTCGTGGCAAACGTTCAAGCCACTATCCAACCGGCCGTCCAGGACCTCTGCCTCCAGTGCGGCCGCATCGAAGTTGCTGTACACATCATTGTAGTTCGGAAGGCTCATCGTCCACTCCTATTGTTGTTGTGTTCACGTTCACATGCTTCGTACAGATTTAGCACGACATACATTTTACGTAAAGGTAAACTTTAGGCTAAAAGAAAAGGGCGAAACAAAGCCGCCCTCCCCGAATTACTCTGGCTGAAACAGCCTCAAGATGCTGGAGAAGTCCAGCTCCCCGTTGCCTTGCCCGGCATGCAACTGGAACAAGTTGCGGGCTAAAGATCCCATGGGAATCGATGCCTGATTCGTGACGGCGTTATCAAATGCCAGTCCCAGATCTTTCGCCATCAGGTTCACCAAAAAGCCACCCTCATAATTCCGTGATGCGGGTACCCCTTCCATCACTCCCGGCCAGGGGTTGTACACATTCAATGCCCAGTTGCCACCCGAACTTTGTTTCATGACTTCGGACAATACCGCTGGGTCAAGGCCGTTTTTGGCACCCAGAGCCAACGCTTCGCTGGTACCGGCCATCAGGATAGCCAACAGCATGTTGTTGCAAATCTTGGCCACTTGCCCCGCACCAAAAGGCCCGGCGTGGAAGATGTTTTTGCCCATATCTTCGAGAATCGGCTTGGCCTTCTCGAACGTATCGGCTTCTCCACCGCAGATAAATGTCAACGTACCGGCTTTCGCGCCGCCCACTCCGCCTGATACCGGGGCATCGATAAACGCCAGCCCCTTGGCGGTTGCTGCCTCGGCGACACTCCGGGCGGTTTCCGGCGCGATGGTCGAGGAATCAATCACCAGCGTGCCTTCGGGTAAGGCTGACAGCAGTCCGTCTTCGCCCAGATAAACGGCTTCGACATGCTTGCCTGCAGGCAACATGGTGATGACGCACTCGGCCCCTTCGGCAGCCGCTCTCCCGCTCTCGGCGCTGCTGGCACCTTCGGAAACCAGTGCCTCAACAGCCGATGCCGACAAATCAAATACAGTCACCTGGTGCCCGGCTTTAACCAGATTGGAGGCCATCGGCGCCCCCATATTACCGAGACCAATAAACGTGATCTTCGCCATAGTGCTTCTCCTTGTTATTGTTGCAATCCGCCGGGGGTGTTACCCGGCGTTCAGGCTAAAAAATTCATCAATCCACTGGCTGTCCATCTCCGCCAATGAGGCGTAGCGCCACCGTGGTTGCATATCTTTATCAATCAACAAGGCCCGAATGCCTTCGGCAAACTCACCCTTCTTCAGGCAGTTCGTAGACAACACCAGTTCGTTATCCAACACCTGTTTCAAACCATCCAGCTTGCTTCGGTGGTAATGCCGCCAGGTCAACGCGAGTGCGGTTGGCGAGGCTTTTGCTACACCTTTAACGGTTTTACCCAACCAGTCTTCACGGCTACCGAGTTCCTGAAGCTGCGCCACGACTTGCTCTAATGAGCCGGCATCGGTGACTTGCTGAATCTCGTCAAAGTGCTTGCGAATCGGAGATTCCGGCAACGCCTCGGCACTTTGTTGCTCAAACTGTTTCAGCACGCCACTGACGACATGATGGCTATTATCGTTTTGCCAACTTACCGCCTTCAGTGCGTCGATTACTTGAGCTTTTCGATCCTGGGATATGAACCGGTCGGCCATGTTCACAAACAGCGCATCCGAAGCGTTCATGCGCGCGCCGGTCAGCCCGAGAAACAGGCCCGTTCGCATGGGCATCCTGTTCAGGAACCAGCCTGCACCAATATCCGGATATAAGCCGATGCTGACTTCCGGCATGGCCAACTTAGAATTTTCGGTCACCACTCGGTGAGAAGCACCGACCATCAAGCCAATACCGCCACCCATGACGATGCCGTTGCCCCAACACACGATGGGTTTGGGGAAGGTATGGATCAGGTAATCCAGCTCATACTCTTCCGTAAAAAACTGCTCACCTTCCCCCAGCTTGCCGGGCTCGGTCATGCTTCGGTACAGAGACACAATATCGCCGCCCGCGCAGAAGGCTTTTTCGCCCTCCGCTTCCAGCCAAACCGCACGGACACTTGCGTCTTCGGCCCAACGCTTCAACTGCGGGGTCAACAAACGGATCATATCCATGGACAACGAGTTGAGGTTGCGTGGCGTATTCAGCCGGGCCACGGCGATGCGTGCACCGTCGCTGGTGTTCCACTCTTCAAATACTATTGGTTGATCGCTCATAACGGCCCCGGTTATTGGTTTTTCCATTCCGGCTTACGCTTTTCCAGAAACGCGTTGACGCCTTCTTTTTGGTCTTCGGTGTGGAACAGCTCGACGAACAGTTCACGCTCCATGCGCCAGCCGTCACTGTGGCTGCGGCCATCGCGCGCACTCATCACCAACTGTTTGCAGCGCGCGATTGATGACGGGCTTTGCTTGCAGGCGCCTTCCGCCAACTGCAATGCTTTTTCCAGCGATTGGCCAGAGGGCACAACTTCTTCAACCAATCCAATTTGCTGTGCTTTTTCCGCCGTTACGCGCTCACCGCACAGGATCATGCGCTTAGCCCAGCCCTCGCCAACCAGCCACGGCAGGTTTTGGGTACCACCGGCACAGGGCAACAGGCCCACACTGGCTTCAGGCAGTGCCATTTGAGCGTGTTCTTCGGCAATGCGGATATCGCAGGACAACGCACACTCCAGGCCGCCGCCCATGGCGTAGCCGTTAATGGCGGCAATGGAAACGCCCCGAAAGCCGGTCAACGCCGCGAACGCTTCACCAAAACGCTGAGCCATTTCATTCGCTCGGGCCCGGTCACCGTCTGCGAAGGTTTTCAGGTCCGCGCCGGCGGAGAAGAACTTCTCGCCCTGCCCGGTTACCACCAACGCATAAATATTCTGATCGTCATTAAGCTCTGCGATGGTCTTTTTCAGAGCGGCTAATGAATCCACCGTCCAGGTGTTGGCCGGGGGATTGGCAATGGTAAGAATCGCAATATGGTCGCGTTTTTCGAGTTGGATCAGTTCACTCATCATTGAATCCTTTTGTTATCTGTTTGCCCGTTACTGGATGGCTTCGGCCACGCCATCATCCAGCAATCGGCGAGCAATGATCATGCGCATGATTTCATTAGTGCCTTCCAGAATCTGGTGCACTCGCAAATCTCTGACATACCGTTCCAGAGGGTATTCCCGAATATAACCATACCCACCATGCAACTGCAGCGCTTCATTGGCCACTTCAAAGCAGGCATCGGTGGCGAAGCGTTTGGCCATGGCGCAGTGCAGCGTGGCCTCCGGGTCTTTGCTATCCAACTTGAAAGCTCCTAAGCGCACCATTTGCCGCGCCGCCACCAGATTGGTGGCCATGTCTGCCAGCTTGAACTGCAGCGCCTGAAACGCCGCCAATGGCTTGCCGAATTGCTGGCGTTCGTGCAGGTAATTGCGGGCTCGGAGAAGCGCGGCCTGCGCGCCGCCCAACGAACAGGTAGCAATGTTCAAACGACCACCATCCAGCCCTTTCATGGCAATGGCAAAACCGTCGCCTTCTTCGCCCACGCGGTTACTGGCTGGAATGCGAACGTCTTCAAGAGTGACCATTCGGGTCGGCTGACTATGCCACCCCATCTTTTCTTCATTTTTGCCGTAGGAAACACCTTCAGCATCCGCCGGAATTACGAAGGTGGATATGCCTTTGGCTCCGCTGTCTGCGTCGCCTGTGCGGGCCATCAGCACCAGCACGTCGGTATCTCCGGCCCCTGAGATAAACATCTTGCTGCCGTTGATTACATAGCTATCGCCGTCGCGAATCGCTTTGGTGCGAAGGCTGGCCGCGTCTGAACCGGCGCCCGGCTCCGTCAGACAATACGAGGCCAGCCACTCTCCGCTCGCCATCTTCGGCACAAACTTTTGTTTAAGCGCGTCATCGGCGAAGCTGGCGACCATCCAAGTGGCCATGTTGTGGATGGTGATGAACGCGGCCGTGGAAGGGCAAGCCATGGCAAGCTCTTCCACAATCACCGAGGTGTCCATCCGGGACAGCCCCATGCCACCGAGGGCTTCCGGGGTGTAAATCCCCATGAAGCCCATCTCGCCAGCCTGCTTCATTACCTCCACCGGGAAGGTGTGGTCTACGTCCCACTGCCCCGCGAACGGGGCCATGGTTTTCTCGGCAAAAGCCTTTGCCGCTTCCCGAAACGCTAGCTGGTCTTCCGTCAGGTTGAAATCCATGACTCGACTCCTGACTGCGCTATTAGCGCAGCTGAATAGAGAAGTTGGCTTCTGACGACGTGGCTTCGCTGTTGAACCAGCGGGAGGTCACGGTTTTGGTTTCGGTGTAGAAGCGAACCGCCTGCTTACCGTACGCGTGCTGATCACCGTAGAACGAGCCCTTCCAGCCAGTGAACGAGAAGAACGGCATGGGCACAGGGATGGGGATATTGACACCCACCTGACCAACCTCGATTTCGTGCTGGAAGCGACGTGCTGCGCCACCGTGGTTGGTAAAGATCGAGGTGCCGTTACCGTAGGGGCTGTTGTTGATCAGCTCAATCGCATCGCCCAGTGAGTCGGCGTTCATGCAACACAGCACAGGACCAAAGATTTCTTCATTGTAGATATCCATCTCGGTGGTCACTTCGCTGAACAAGGTTGGCCCAACCCAGTGGCCTTCGGGGAAACCTTCAACAGTGCATCCACGGCCATCCAGTACCAGCTTCGCACCTTGGGCTTCACCCGTGGCGATCAGAGATTCAACCCGCTCTTTGGCTTTGGCACTGATAACCGGGCCGTAGCTGGCGCCGGAATCGTTCCAGGCGCCCGGACGAATCTTGGCCATGGCTTCTTTCAGTTCCGGAATCCACTCTTGGGCTGCGCCCACGAACACCGCAACGGAGATCGCCATGCAACGCTGACCGGCCGCGCCCACAGAGGCACCCACAAGCGCGTTCAATACTTGCTGCTTGTCTGCATCCGGCATGATAACCATATGGTTCTTGGCACCGGCGAAGCTCTGAACCCGCTTCATGTTGCTGGTACCGGTTTCATAGATATAACGACCAACAGGTACAGAGCCTACGAACGAAATGGCTTTGATGGCCGGGTCGTGCAGGAGCGTATCTACCTGTTCTTTGGCACCGTGGACCACCTGCAGAACACCTTTAGGGGCACCGGCTTCTTCAAACAGTTCCGCCAAACGCATGGGCGTGAGGGGGTCTTGCTCGGACGGCTTCAGGATGAAGGTGTTACCGCAGGCGATGGCCATGGGGAACATCCACAGCGGAATCATCGCCGGGAAGTTAAAAGGCGTGATACCGGCACAAACACCCAGCGGCTGAATCCAGGAGTGTGTATCGACTTCGCGGGCCACGTTTTCGACCGTTTCGCCCATCATCATGGAAGCGACGTTCGCGGCGTGCTCAACCACTTCAATACCGCGCCACACATCACCCTTGGCATCATCAAACGTCTTGCCGGTTTCCTGTGACAGGATTTCGGCAATCTCGTCGTGATGTTCTTTCAGCAATGCCTGGTAACGGAGCATCACCCGCGCTCGCTCGGAAATCGGCGTTTCTTTCCAGCTTTTGAACACTTCGCCGGCGTTGTCGATGGCCTGACGCATTTCGTCAGTAGTTGCACAAGGCACCTGAGCGATCACTTCGTTGGTTGCAGGGTTGGTTACATCGATCCAGTTCTGGGTCTGGCTCTGCGCAAATTCACCGGCAATATACTGAGGTACTTTCTTCATGATGCTGTCCCGTGGTTGTTGTTATCCGGAACGCCTCGGTGGTCGTCTACCAACCACACCAAGGCGATGATTTACCCACAGACTAGCACGCACACCAACAATAGGTGATTGACTAAATTTCGCTCTTGATGGATTATTTTTCGATGCCAAGAAAAACAAATCTTTCTCAATCGACACAAACCTCGCAATGGCCGGTGCCAGCGGACAGCGTTCGATACGTGATTCCAGAGCCTATCGTGCGCCTGCTCGCCAGTCATGACCTGACCCGAGAGCTTTACCCCCTTGCTTTTGGCCACTACCGAAAGGCCATCGGGCATCATATGCACCGGGAGCATCACCGCGACAATCTTTTGATCTATTGCACGGATGGAAACGCGTTCCTTAACGTAGAAGGTGTGCCCCACACCGTTGGCTCTGGCGATTTGCTGCTCTTGCCCGCCGGAGCCAGCCACCGGTACACCGCAGACCCGAACAACCCGTGGTCCATTCACTGGGTTCACTACTCCGGCCCCTTAGCGGAAGCATTTCGGCAACACATGGGCTTCACCAACGGCACCTACATTCGCCATTTGGGCCGGCAACCGCGTTTGCTGGTGGATTTCAACGGCTTGTTGTCGGTGCGCCAAACCGGGTTTCGCACCCAAGGCCTGATTCATGCCAGCAACCGATTACGACAACTGCTGGCAGCAGTTCCGATCAATGCTGACGAAACCGGGCAAGCCCGGCAGGCTGAGCTCGAGGTTATTCACAACTACATGCGGGAACACCTTGAAGAACGGCTGACACTGAATGAGTTGGCGGAACTCGCCGGCCTGTCCCCCGCACATTTTGCCACCCGCTATCGCGAGCAAACCGGCACTGCTCCCATCCAGCATTTTTTGCACCTGAAGGTGGAACGGGCGTGCGAACTGCTGGACACCACCAGCCAAACGTTTGCGGATATCAGCCGCCAACTGGGCTACGACGACGCCTACTACTTTTCTCGCCTGTTCAAAAAAGTGATGGGGAAATCACCCAGCGACTATCGCCACACCGCAAGGCATTGATTATTGCCTGTCACCCACTCATGCTTGGCCCCTGATATAGTTGGCGCAGCCTAGAGTTTTGAATAAGAACATCGTTTAAACAACGTTTCGGGAGACACCCATGCAGCCGCTGGACATTCAGGTTGTTGAGCATGCCATCCGCTGGAGCAAAGCCAGCGAGGATTTCTGGCTGTGTACCGTACTGAGTACCTTTGGCTCATCGCCGCGAGCACCGGGTTCCTGGTTGATCGCAAAAGCCGACGGTGATCATTGCGGGTCGCTGTCTGGCGGCTGTGTAGAGGAAGATTTTCTCTCCCGATTGAGTGAAGGGGAATTCCGGGGGCCCGTAAACCGGATCCGATACGGCGCCTCAGACGGCCCGGATAACCCTCGTGTCAGCCTTCCTTGCGGTGGTGTTCTGGATGTACTGGTGGAACACTGGCCGGCCAACGAACAGACAATCGAGCACTTTCTGGCCTTGAAACAAGCACTGGGGGGTGCCGGGGCTCTGGTTCGTGATGTATGCCTGGAATCCGGCTGTGTTGAACTGATCCCGGACCACAGCCTGGGCAGCAAAGTTGAGGAAGTCGCAGAGCAACAGCGCGTACGTTTGCGCGTCGGGCCCGTTTCGCGATTGTTGATTGCCGGGCTTTCGCCGGTCTCCACCGTGTGCGCAAGCTTCGCTCACAGCCTGGGCTTCGAGGTTATCGTTTGCGATCCAAGGCCGGAGGAGGTGCGCCACTTCAACGTGCCGGGCGTCACCCTGCGTCAGGAACTGCCCTCGGTATGGATTGCCCGTGAAGGTTGTCACCGCGCAACCGCAGTCGTTGCACTCACTCATGATCCTAAAATAGACGACACGGCACTTATTGAAGCGGTCAAAACCGAAGCGTTCTATATCGGCGTTATGGGTTCACAAAAAACCTCCGAGAAACGCCGAGAGCGCTTACTGCGCATTGGAGGGTTAACCGAAGCTCAGGCCGATCGCATTCACATGCCCATCGGCCTGAACATCGGCAGTAAAACGCCCGCCGAGATCGCCCTTTCGGTGATGGCGGACGTGGTCAGAGTGCGCGAGGGCGTTACCGCGCCTGCATTGCATCCAGCTTAGCCGATGGTACAACGGGCAGAACCACGCTCGAAGGCGTTTCGGGCCCGGTGTGCAACGTCATCACGCCCAACAACGAATTGAGCGCGGTGAGCAGCGGCGGCAACCCTTGCGCAATATTGCTGGTGTTCACCGACACTCTCAAACTGGACCCCGGCGGCACATACGCACTGCTTGCGAAGATTTCTACCGACACCTTACGCACTTCTCCGGGCTCATAGGGCTGAACGTCGTCCAGGCGGAAGGTATGCCAAGGTTGAATCATTTCCCCGTTTACGAATCGCGAGCGGGTTTCATCCACCGAGTTCAGACCTGCCGTCATCAAACCGTTTGTTACCGGGGTGGTGGTGCCGTTCGGGTTAACAATGTCCAACCTTACAGAAACCTGCACATCTTGGGCGGTGGTCGAAACCCATAGGTCGGCTTGCATGGGACCATTCAGATACAGACCATCTTCGCCAGCCTGCAGCTCATATTTGGCGGCTGCAAGTTCTGCCAACGAATTGTCTTGAACGCACGGAAGAGGAAGCATGCCGCCCAACCCTGCTGTCCACTGATCAAGACTGGACGAGCACAGCCCGTTTAACGGGTGTTGGGCCACCAGCGCTGTTCCAGCATCTTCCGGAGCCTCTGGCTGCATCTGACCAATACGAGCGAAACCTTCCGCCGGGCTCAAATAGTAACGTTCAGCCTTCATATCCGGGTGAGGCCAATGACTGGTGGTGTCGTATTCGTCTAACCCGAGCACATACTGGGTAACATCCGGCTGATTCTGAACGCCGGTGTCCAGCCCCATAACGTACTCGTCAAACCATTGCAGGCGCAAAGTATCCAGATCCGGCACACCGTGCTGATCTGCCTCGCCACCGCTCAGAAAACCGACACCCGCGGCACCAACGTGATCCCAGGGTCCGATCAGCAGTTTGGTGTCTACCCGGCCATTCAACTGTTCAAACCAGAGTGGCTCGCTGCGCTGAAACAGGTCAAATAATCCACCCACAATAAAGGTCGGCACGTTGATTTTATCGGCGCCTTCAAGCGGAGAGCGAATCGCCCAAAAATCGCCGTCGTAAGCCGTTTCAGGTACACCGGTAAGGGCATTAACAATCGTGGGCACCTGGAAACCCGTCAAAGCGCCCACTATGCGTTCAGGTATCGCTTTCAAAAAGGCTTCCGGATCAACCGCCGCCATCTCTGCTGGAATAATACCGAAACCGGTCACCATACCGAGCCAGAGCGGAATGAACGTGGCGTTCACATTACCACCGGTAAAGACAATGTCCCGATACCCATCCCCGATCGGCACGATGGGGAACGCCGCCTTTACCGCGGGATGGTTGTGCTGCGCGGTCAGTACCGAGGTAATACCCAAATAGGAAATACCTTCCAGACCAATACGGTCTTGGGCCCAGTCTTGAGCCACGACCCAGTTCAGCACTTCCAGATAATCCTGCTGCTCTCGCTCGTCGAACGCAGCCCAGCTTCCACCGGAATTGCCAGTGCCCCGAACATCCACTACCACATGAGCATAACCGCGCTTGACCAGAAACTCGTTGGCACCACCAATTTGAGGCACATACTGCCCGAACGACGTGTTATAGGAAGTCTGTGTGAGCACTACCGGAAATGGACCGTCTGCCGCCTCACCTTCACCGAATCCAGGCAGCGTGACTTTGGCGAACAGCTGTGTGCCATCAGACAGGGTGATCGTCTGGCCTTCGGAGGCGACGGCATGGGTAAACTCAGGTGCTCGATCATAGGGCTGCCATTGGCGCCCATCATCGGCGTAGACATCAACGAGGCGCGATTCAGACTGCCGGTTGCCTAGCGTCATGCTTTGGCCAACTACTTTTCTGGAATCGAGCGTATCCGAAGCGCTTTCATCACTGATTTCAGATCCAGCAGAAGACCCCGCACCGTCCTCTGAACTGTCGGAAGATTCTCCGCCACACCCTGAAAGCACTAACATTAAAGAAAGCATCCAAGGCATTAGGTGCTTGTGTTTTACGATCATTCCCCACTCCCACTCCCTACAAAGGTTAAACCCACCACACCGACACGACTCCGCATTTGTGACAGGGTTCGCTTGACACACCCTATCAGTACAATTACGTATGGCATTGGCTCTACTGACAGCAGGTTTCAGTGAAAGTCGTTAAGAAAAGCAACGGTTGAAGGGGGACAGCCCGCCAAAGGACTTACGCAGAAAGGCCACGTCTTCGGGCTCGGCTGGAATGTCTGACTGGCCGGGATGAATTACTCCGGCCAGTGCACTAACTATTCTGCTGGTTTTGGAGGGATGTCAGGTACTCATCCATTTCTGCGGAACTGCCAAACACAGAGAGGTCCGGCATGAGTTTAACCACTTCAAACACCTTCTCAACGCCGGGATTCATTTCTGTGACCATCAATTGGCCGTCTCTCGCCTTCATTTTCTTGAGCATTTTGAACACAACCCGTAAACCCGCCGAACTGATGAAGCTGACGCCCGACATGTTCAACGCCAGGTAAGTTACTGATGAATGAACCATCTCATCCAACTTCGCCTCCAGCTCTGGCGCGGTGTCACTATCGACAGCGCCATCCAGCCTCAACCCAAGCGCTTCATCACTCTGCTGAATCACCGAAATCTCTAACGACATAGTCTGTTTTCCTGTGAGTCGCCCTTCAAATTCCATCTGACAATCATGGTATTGATACCGTCCTGGTAGTTATAGTGAAATTCATCGCTAAGAGCGGAGATCAAGTGCAGCCCCATCCCCCCATCCGCGCGGGCACCGAGAGAGTCACCCGACATTGGTTTCGCATTGGTTGGATCAAAGTATGGGCCGGGGTATTCCACCACCAATTCCAAACACTCTGCGCCCACCTCGACCAATAACGTCCAATTCAAATTTGGATTATCCTCGGCCACATGCATTCTGATATTGGCATGAATTTCGTCAACAATGACATTTAAGTCATGCACCAATGTGCCCTGTATGCCTTGCAGCCGTACTTCTTCAGCTACGGCCGTTAACACACGGCTGACCGGTTCTTTTGCACTTACCTGTAGCTTCATGATCCTTGGCGGCTCAATATCATTATTGTTATGTCGTCGGACTGCTCCGCCCCGGCCGTATACTCCACCAAACGCTCACGAATGTTGGTTAAAAAGCATTCGTCGTGACCGCGAGGCCTACCACCAAGACTCAAAAGACGCTGCTCTCCGAATTCTTCGCCAGCAGCATTGAACGCTTCTGTAACTCCATCCGAGTATAGTACAAGGCTTCCGCCCGTGGGGATTTCCAGAAACTCCGTGGCCGGCACTATGTTTTCGTAAAGTCCAAGAGGAGCAATCGTCTCACCACTCCACAGGTGAGGCGGCCGATCGCGAAATCCCTGCATCGGCATGGTGTGCCCGGCGTTCATCATTTCAACCCTGCCGGTATCCTTCTCGACGAGGACCATCACCAACGTCACAAACATACACGCATCGTTGCCTCGGCAAAGCTCCTGGTTCAAAGCCGAGGTAATGCTTTTTAGATCACCATCTTTGTTGTGTGCCAAAAAATTCAACAAGCTGATGGTCTTGGCCATGAACAGAGCTGCCGGAACACCTTTGTCTGAAACATCACCCACCGCCGCAAGAAACCGCCCTCGAGATAACGGGATGACTTCATATAAGTCTCCACCTACGGCGCTGGCCGGGTTCAACCAGGATTCGACTCGCCAGTTCCGAAGCTCTTTGAAATAAGACCCGTTGCCCGGAACCATCGACATCTGAATGCTCTTCGCAACAGCCAACTCGCTCTCTAGCTTCTTTCTTGCCCGACGCTCTGTATCCGCCGTGTCTGCCAAATGCTCAACCAAACGCTGGTTGATCAAGCTGGTTTTCATCACTGAACCGATCACACTCAAGTGCTCAATCGTCGATTTCTCCACGTACTGAAACTTCGGTTCAACAACCAGAATGCCCAGCAGATACCCTTTCAACGAATCACTGTGAAGGGGTACAACCAGCACAGGTTTGGATTTCTTATGGGTTTTCAGCAAACCATACAAATCGTCTTGAGGAGTTACATACTTCGAATCTCGATTCGGGAACAGATCGTTGAACCGCTCCAGAGCGATGGACGACCGTTCACTTCCCTCGGCGGGTTCCTCAAGGTCTACATCCGTGCTGGAGACAGGAACGATCAAATCCCGCTCTGTGTCTACCCGCCACACCTCGATAGAGCCCAGATCGTATTTTGATTTAATACCCTGAATCACACAGGTCAGCCCAGAAGAGAACCCTTCCGAGGGAACGTTCACAATCGAAACGCTGACCTCACGAACATAGCGCTCATTCTCTGACGAGGCTTCGAGCTCAAGCCGCCACTGCTCTCGTTCAATGGCGAGACCAATCAACGAAACCGCAAACGAAAAGTGGCCGACCACTTCATTGTCCGGGCGTTTGGGTACATCACTGAACAGTGTTATCACAGCCTTCAGGTCACCGGCTTCTCCCAATACCGGTTCAGACCATGCCGACACAACCCCCAAGGAACGCAGCACATCGGCGTACCCCTGCCACTGCAAGTCGTCGGTAAGGGACTCGCAAATCACGCTTTGACGCGTATGAGCAGCGGAACCAATGGAAGTGGCGCCAAAACGCGCTGACACCGAAGGAACGTCGGAGCAAAAAGCCTCTGCAAACTCCCCCACTCCCTGAGTGATCAGGCTGTCTTTTTGCTCGTCATACAAAGAAATAACGCAATGCGTGCCGGGAATCTGGGTTTCAAGCAGTTTAGATACCCGCTCGATAATGCTTTCAAGCGAACTGCCATCGTTCACACTGAAAAGCGCCCGTTGACGCAGGTTATCGGCAATGCTTTGCAGCTTCCGATGGTGAATATTGACGCCCGAAAAGATCATTGCCGGTTCACCGGCAAACATCGAGAGCGTTACCTCGCAGTCCATCCACAAGCTCTGATCTGGCCCTGCTGAGAAACGCCATTCTCTGCGCTCAACGCCTAGCTCGCGCGTTCGAGACAACAACTCTTCGAAATCTAACAAACTGTGCGGAGCCGATAACCAGGCATCAGGCTGGCTGAACACTTTATCCATCAACTCTTGCTCACTGCTGCAACCGAAAAGCTCTAACGCTTGACGGTTAGCAAACAAAAGCTTTGGCCAGTGGCGCTCAAAAATCAGGACAACATCGGGGAGCTTGTTAAGCAGTGCGCGGCTATCTTCGAGAGAGGAGTTATATTGACGACGGAATTCTTGAAGGCGGGAAGCTAGTGATTGATATCGCGCGGCTTCCCGTTTTCGGAAACGTACATGCACCAGAAGCACAACGACTGCTATGGCTAAGGCACTCCCCAACAACGGCAACACAAGTGCTTCTGGTAGCATTACTTTTTATTCCATTAGTTCAAGGTGCTCTAGCGTTTCAATCGTTATCGCACCAGAGGCCAATCCATTTTCCCGCTGGTAAAGCGTCAGGGCGTCCAGGGTTGCAGGGCCAAGCAGCCCATCATGCTCGCCCGGTGCGTAGCCCAGTGCTGCCAACTGCTGCTGCATCTTCAAGACCATATCGCTGGTCAGATTACGGTCGCACACAGCTTGTCTGGCTACGATCTTTGGCTTGCCTTCGTAGCGTTTTACATTCATTGAAAGCACTTCGGCCGGCACTTGCTGCTGAACCGTTTCGGCCGGCTTTACCAACTCGGCAATCTCAAGAGCGTCTATCTCGTCTTGCATGGTGACCGGAATAACTTCTGCCGGCTCATCAACCACCCAACGGGTAACAGTTTTATACTCGGCCGGGATGACTTCCGTCCGGGTTGATTCCGGCTTGACCAGCTTGGTTACTGTGACCGTTTTGGTTTTCGCGGGTATTTCTTTGGCGCAGAAACCGAAGGCAGAAGATGCTCTGGCATAGGCTGCAGCCCCCGACGTCCGGCAAGGCTCTAACTCAGTTCGAGCTTCTTCCAGCACCACTTCTTCTTCCACATCTTCATAGACAGCAGGCTCTACCACCAAGCGCGTTGTTTCTGGCTTCACTTCAACCTTCTCAACCACTTCTTTGTAGGTGGCAGGTTTTACACGGTACGTTTTGGTGCCCTGCTTCGTAACCACTTTCTTAATCCCGCGACGAAACTCTGCCGGCGTGATTTCCAGCCGTACCTCGGAGTCTCGAACCTTTACTTCCAGATTATCTTCGACAGAACGAGGATGGATTTGCGCGTACACCCAGCACTGACCAGGCTGGATATCCATCACAGGCTCACCGACTGCTTGTATTTTGTTCTCGGCAGCCTCGGCCTTCGCGCTATTCTGAACCGGGGCCGCTGTGCGGTCGGGCTCTGCAGTTGTCTTGGTTTGTGCAGCCCGTTGAGGTGCGGGGTCTGCCACAGTTTCTTCGGGACGGCGGTCCGAGGTTTTGGAAACGGCTTTTGCTTGATTCTGAGGCTGAGCCACGACACGGGGAGCCTCGTTTCCACGTGCGCCAACCTCATAGGCATAAATGCCACTGACGGATTGTTCCTCGACCCGAGGCTCTAATGCACACCCTGAAACAGTGATGGCCAATACTGGTAACCAAGAATATTTACGTAACACGCGCCTGCCTTTGTTCATCGTTTGTGTTGTATTGCCACTTTCAAAGCAGCTTAAAATTGTCTGGCTGGACAAATATATCAGTTTTTAAGTTCAACATTCTCAATCAACTGAGTACTAAGCTGATCGGCTCCTGTCATGGTAATTTCCAAGCCGGAAAGATCGACCCCCAATGCCATTAAAAGTGGCGACACGATTCCCTGAAGCAAAACTGTGGTGACAAGATTAACCAGCACTTCCACGACCGGTTCCAGCAGCTTGATGATCGGGTTCAAAATACTGAGGACGGAATTAGACTCGCCGCAATCCAAAGCCAAATTCTGGATATCAAGATCCAGCCCTTGGATCCAGGTCGGCTGACTGTTGGTCAGCTTCTTTGCGCATTGTCCGTCCGGACAATACAACGGTACGCCGGTCAATGAATGGGTTTGCTCTGCAACCGGGATATTGACGCCGAGATCTGCATCCACACACACGTTGAGCAGTGGCTGCGAAAGCAAGGCGAGCTTGAGAATCGTTGCGTGAATCGGCTCTCTCGCAACCTCGCCATCAGACTGAATCGTGCCTGTTTCTATGCTGGCCACCGACGGATGTGCCAGAACTTCTATGTCGATCTCGTTATTTTTACCTCGGGCACAGCTGGCGCCCACAAACTCTGCGCGACCGCCTCCTACTTTGACCGCTAGCGGAACACGAATGCTATCCAGCAGCTCGACCTGAACGAGCCCCAAGGTTAATCCCGAAATCAAATCGCCGATAAAACCGATGGACAGTTCTAAATCGACAAGGGCCTCCAACGATACGTCTGAGGAATGAATCTCCGTCATCCACTGGTTATCGCTTCCGTAGCGGGCCGGACCAATTACAACTGGCGCGGGGTTATCCACCCCCAACTTTAACGTAAGATCCAGATCTCCTAACAATCCATTATCAAGCAACGGTTTCAGGGCAGGCGCATCAGCAGTATCGATATTCAATCCAAGCAATCCGGTGCCACTGGCCTTCCCGATCTGGTGCGCGCTATTCAGAACCACGCTCATGATGAAATCGTAAAGCGGGAACTCTGCACTTCGGGCGGCCTCTTTATTGCCCTTTACCTCAAGCACTGACGACAGTTTCAGTCCGGTTAGCCCTGCAGCCCCCGTGAGGTCGTCAACCAATCCGCCAACAGGCGTTGTGACGCCACCTACAACGTCAACGACAGCGTCCAATACCTCAATCAAGGGGCGGTCCAGCAATGCCGTAACATTGTTAACCCCGAGATTGGACAGAAGATCCCCGACCCCCATCAACGTGGACTCAAGGCTGGTCAGGCTAGTCGGATCAAGAGAGTAATTGCTTTGCCCCAGGACTCCCCCAAGCAGGTTCCCCAATAGTCCGTTGGTCACTTTTACGGTCGAACTATTGGCGCTCAGAGTGGCATAAAGCTCTTTTCGCGCGGCGGCGTTTACAGAGATTTCGACCGGTTCAAAGAAGGTTTCCGGAAGCAACCAGGACACCCGCTCTTTTCGCGTGTAGCGAACGACGGCCGCATTACTCTGGTTAGGGGGTGTTTCTGTAAATTTGAGCTCGCTGGTATCGGTATCGCCCGGATCGATAACGCCGACAATCAATTCAAGTTCGCTATTGTCGCCGTCAAACCCGGCCTGCTTCGCCGCAGCCAATGCGCGCGCGCGCATTAAACTCACATCGCCAACACCACAAGCCATCGCCTCGTCAGCCGCAGCAGTGGCCGCGGCATTCACGACGGATTGCATGTCATCTTTAACGCTGTAAAGCCGCGTTGCATCCATCGCTAAGGTCGCTACCACGGCAATAGCGACCAGAATAAAGGGCATCAGGAAAATCAATACGCCCTTTTGGCGATTACGATTATTCACCGCTAGAGGACTCGCCAATACGATCAGGCATCGGCTGGTCAAACGACTCAGCCAATCGCTTCTGGGTCTTTGCGTAAAGAGCCATACTCAGTTCGCCGCCCCCGGCTTTTTGCCGAGCCTGGTTATCGAAGATTTTTCTGACATCAGTTCGGGTATCACGCTCTAGCTGAACACCTGTTAAGCCAAGGTCGGTATCAGGCTCCGTCGCCATGGCATTAGAGGCAAACAACGCCAGAACAGCTAAAACACCGGCTTTCACATTCATCAGACACCTCCAGAAAAGCGCTTCGAAAACTCTATACCCGCCGACACTGCTTCATTGCTCAGTCCTAGCTCACGCTGAAGCTTGGCAACTGAGTCGTCACCACCTTGCAAATAATAGGCAGCGATCATATTTCTGCCCACCGATTCCTTCTTGCCTGAAAGTTCGTAGGCGGTGCGCAATTCAAATGCCGCCTGACCGAAGAATCCGCCTTGCATCAGCACAACCCCAAAGTCATTTCGCATGTCTGCGGATGCGGGCTTTTTCGCTTTTGCCGTGCCTAGCGCCTTGAGCCCTTCTTCAATCTTGCCACCCTTAACATAGACCACCCCTAGACCATGATAGGCCTGCGCGCTGTCACAGGTTTCAGCAATCTCCTGATACACCTCTTCGGAATAATCCAGTTGCTCTACTTTTGCGAGCAACTGAGCCCATCGCAACCAATGATGCTGAGTCTGGAACGATAGCGCCTCTAGCCGCGCCAATGCCGCATAGTTTTCAGACCCGTTCATCATCGAATCGATCGCATCTAATTCCACGCGATGTTCAGGGGTCATGTTGGTGGAGCAATTAATCTGTAAATGACTGCCGGACGTCCGCGATTCCATTTCGGAGTCTTGTACTGGCGGAAGAGAACAACCCGAGACCAGTGCTGCAGTAAAAAATGCTGTCGAAACCAGGCTGGCCTGCTTGTACTTCATCTGTTGCTCCTCGAAATAAATACAATCACGTTCAGTTTTTTTCAGACCCCGTAACGCACTACCGCTGGAGTGCGTCCATAATCGATAGCACGGCAGGCCCGCCAATTAATATAAACAAAGACGGCAGCATAAAGACCATCATGATAATTGTCATTCGGGCGCCAACTTTATTGGTTTCTTCTTTGAGCTTGCTGCGCTCTTCATGGTGAGCTTCGGCAATAATTTGCTCCAGCGCTCCCGACACCCCGGACCCAAGCGTTCCCGCCTGTTTCATGAGCGTTACATAGCTTCGCAAAACGGTTAGGTTGCGATTTCGGCCCAGCTCATCCAGTGCTCGACTACGATCTGCCCCGCTTTCCATGACTCGATTAAATCGATCGAT